>JALOOY010000019.1 GCA_025454185.1 Thermodesulfobacteriota bacterium | reverse complement strand
CTTGCTGCTTTCCGTTCCGTACTGGGTGAACCAGTCGGCGCCCTGGTTGATGATCAGGGGCACGTTGGCCCAGGTCTCCACGTTATTTAATACGCTGGGGCGACCCCAGAGGCCCACCACGTTGGAGCGGATGTACTTGGGCCGGGGCTCGCCGGCGCGACCTTCCAGGGCCGTCATCAGGGCCGTGGATTCGCCGCAGACGAAGGCGCCCGCCCCCTGGTGCACGATGACCTTGAAATCGAAGCCCGTGCCCAGGATGTTTTCGCCCAGCAGGCCCAATTCCTCCGCCTGCCGGATGGCCACGAAGACGTTTTCCACCGCCAGGGGGTATTCCTGGCGCACGTAGATGTAACCCTCGTGGGCGCCCACGGCATAGGCCCCGATGGCCAGGCCCTCGAGCACGGCGTGGGGATTGCCTTCGAGCAGACTCCGGTCCATATAGGCCCCCGGGTCCCCTTCGTCGGCGTTGACGATTACGTACTTGATGGGTTCGGGGGCGTTGCGGGACCCCTCCCACTTGCGTCCGGCCGGAAAGCCGCCGCCGCCCCGGCCACGCAGATTGGCTTTCTTGATTTCCTGGAGGACCCCGTCGGCGGTCATCCCGGAAAGGGCCTTGGCCAGGGCGGCGTACCCGCCGATGGCCAGATAGTCCTCGATATTTTTGGGATCTACGCTGCCGTTGGAACCGAAGACCAGCCGCTGCTGATACTTGTAAAAGGGGATGTCGTGTTCATGGACGATCTTTTCCCCGGTGTCAGGATCGATATACAGGAGGCGCTCGACGACCTGTTTTTCCTTGATGGTCTGGGTTATGATCTCGGGCACGTCCTCCGGTCTGATCTGGAAATAACAGATCCTCTCGGGGTGAATGACGATGATGGGACCCCGCTCGCAAAAGCCATGACAGCCGGTCTTGCGCAAATCTACGGTGGCGCTCAATCCTTGTTCCTGGAGCTCCGCTTCGATGCGTTCCGCCACTTCCCGGCTGCCCGAAGCGTGACAGGCCGATCCGGAACAGAGGGTGATGCAGGGTTTCTGGGGGTCTCGTCGGGACAGGATGTCCTGCCGGAGGGTTTCCAATTCCGCGGGTGAATGTAATCGGGCCATAGGGTTTCCCTATTCGTAGTGGCGCAACACGTCGGCCGTCCGGGACGGCGCCATCTTGCCGTGGGTTTTTCCGTCTATTTCCAGCACCGGTCCCAGGGCGCAGCAGCCCAGGCAGTTGACGGTCTCGAGGCTGAACTTCAAATCCAGGTCCGTTTCGCCGGGCTTGATGCCGGTCAGGTCCTGGACCGTGTCCAGAACGCGCTGGGCGCCGCGTACGTGACAGGCCGTGCCCATGCAGATGTGAATTTCATGGCGGCCCTTGGGCACCAGGCTGAAAGCCTTGTAAAAGGTGGCGATATGCTGGATGCGGGTCATGGGCACCTGCAAACGCTCGGCGACCCGCTCCAGGGCCTCCGGGGGCAGCCAATGGTTCTCCGCCTGTATCTCCAGCAATACCTGAATGAGCGAGCTGGGCTCGCCGTGGTGCTTGTCTATAATCTCATCGATTCGCGCTATGCTCATAGCCTTTTTCCTGGTTTCTCTTTCTGTGCCCCACCCTTCAGGCGAGGGCGTAGCGTTTCTGTTCCTGGTCGTAGCGCACCAGGCGATGCCTTGAGGAAGTGCTGAGGTGCTTGGATACTTCCGACGGGGTCAGGCCCACGCTCCGGGCGATTTCGGCGGTGGTGAGGGGGCCGGCGCGCAAAAGCGCGATAATCTGACCGATGGCCAGTTTTTCCACGATCGTTTCTTGAAACAGCCGCTTCATTTCCTGGCCGGCGAAGTAGGCGTAGTAAGCCTCCTCGGACATCATGGGGGCCCGCAGCCGCTCTCTTTCCACCAGCCGGATGTAGGGAACGAGCTCGGTGGCTGTCTCCAGTTTCCGTTTCAGTTCCTGAGGGCCGATCCCTTCTCCGGCCCCGACGGGACCCAATAATTTTATTTTTTTGACGAAATCATTGACGTTTTCGACAAAAAGGTTGGCTTCGGCGCCGGACATGAAGGACATGCGCAGCCGCTCGGGGTCGAGGCCCAGGTGTTCCAAAATCAGGCGCAGCAGGAGCACCATGTTCAGCGTGTGGTAATTGCCGTGAGTGATGTAATTGCATTCGCCCAAGTGGCAGGCGCCGATAAAAACGCCGTCGGCTCCCTGGGAAAAGGCCCGGAGCACAAAGGCCGGGTCGATCCGCCCGGAACACATGACCCGGATCAACCGCATTTCCGTCGTATATTGCTGTCTGGAAACTCCAGCCAGGTCAGCAGCGCCGTAGGCTCACCAGTGGCACACGAAACCCAGCACTTTGGGCTTGAATTTAGGTCCCGGACTCATTCCTTATTACCTCCTAAATAGCGTTCCGCCGATATCCCTGCCGGGGTCGCTCCCCGTCTTAGGCCGCCGCCTCGAGGGCCGTCGGAGCGGTTTCCTCGACCAGGGCGGCGTCGATTTCGCTCAGCAGTTCCTCATCGGTAAAGTGCTTGAGCATGATGGCGCCGGTGGCGCATTTGGTGTTGCAGAGACCGTCCCCTTTGCACAGGACGGGATTGACCTTGGCCTTGCGCCCCTGGGGCGTCTCGTAAAACTCGATGGCCCCGTAGGTACAGGCGGTGATGCAGGCCCCGCAGGATACGCATTTGTTCTCGTCCACCTCGCACACCGATCCGGAGGCCAGTACGGTGTCGCGGGAGAGCAGGGTCAGGACCCGGCCGGCGGCGCCGTACGACTGGTTGATCGTTTCCTGCATGAACTTGGGGTAATGGGCCGCCCCGCACAGATAGACGCCGTCGGTGGCGAACTCCACGGGGCGCAGCTTGACGTGGGCTTCCTTGAAAAAGCCGTCGGGGCTCAGGGTCACTTTGAAGAGTCCGGCGATTTCCTTGGTGGCGGCGGAGGGGACCACCGCGGCGGCCAGGGCCAGCACGTCGGCATCCAGCTCCAACTCTTTGCCCAGGATATAATCGGGGACCGTAACTTTGAGCACGGAGCGCCCGTCTTCGGCCGTGCCGGCTTCCACCCGGGGGGGGGCCGTCGGTTCAAAGCGGATGAATTTGACGTCTTTTTCCGAGGCCGCCCGGTAATAGTCCTCCTTGAAGCCATAGGTGCGGATGTCCCGGAAAAGGATGGTGATGTCCATCTGGGGATTGAGCTCCTTCAGCTTCAGGGCGTGCTTGACGGACTGGCTGCAGCAGATGCGACTGCAGTAGTTGCGGTCTTCGTTGCGGCAGCCCACGCACTGGATCATGACCAGGCTCTGGGCGCCCGTTACCTTTTCATCGCCGCCGGCGATCTTTTCCTCCAGTTCCAGGTGGGTCAGGACCCGCTCGTCCTGGCCGTAAAGGTATTCACCGGGGGTGTAGAGATCGGCGCCGATGGCGATGACGGCGGCGCCGTGCTTGATCTCGGACAGGCCCCGGTCGGACTGCACCCGGGTGACAAAGCTTCCGATGAATCCGGTGGCCTCGGTAATCGTGGCCCCGGTATAGACATGGATCAGGGGATGGTGATAGACCTTGCCGACCAGGTCCTGCACATAGGCCGGGACGTCGAGCCCTTCCAGGGTGTAGTGAATCCGGCGGGCGATCCCGCCCAGGTCCGCGTCCTTTTCCACCAGGTGGACTTCATGGCCCTGGGCCGCGATGGAGAGGGCACAGGTCAGGCCCGAGAGGCCGCCGCCGACCACCAGGGCCGCCTTGTTGACCGGCAGGTCGAATTCCTGCAGGGGCTCCAGGTGGCAGGCCCGGGCTACGGACATGCGGATAATATCTTGGGCCTTCCGGGTGGCTGCTTCTTTTTCCTTGGAGTGAACCCAGGAGTTGTGCTCCCGGATATTGGCCATTTCATAGTAATACGGGTTGATGCCCGCCTCCCGCAGGGTGTCCCGGAACAGGGGTTCCAGAGTCCGGGGACTGCAGGCGGCCACGATGACGCGGTTAAGCCCCTTCTCCCGGGTGATGTCCGTGATCTCCTTGGCCGAGTTGGTGGCGCAGGAAAAGACCTGGTTCTGGGCGTGGACCACGTGGGGCAGGGTCTTGCAATATTCGACCGTATCGGGGACGTTTACCACGCCGGAGATATTGGCCCCGCAGTGGCAGACAAAGACCCCGATGCGCGGCTCTTCCTGAGAGACATCCCGTTCCGGGGGGTATTCCCGTTCCTGGGTCAGCTTGCCCCTCCGGTAATCCAGGAGCTGGCCGATCTGGGAGCCGGCGCCGCTGGCGCTGAAAACCGACTCCGGGATGTCCACCGGCCCCTGAAAGCCGCCGCTGACAAAGATTCCGGGTCGGTTGGTGACCAGGGGATTGACCGGGTCGAGTTTGCAGAACTGGTGGGGATTGAGTTCGACGCCGAACTGCTGGGCCAGTTTGATCACCTCCCGGGGCGGATTCAGACCCACGGACAGCACCACCAGGTCGAACTCCTCCTCTTTAACGCCGTCGTCCGGGGTGGCATAGCGAATGGTGACGTTCTTGCTTTCCGGGATCTCCCGGCCGATGGACACGTAGCTGCGGATGAAGCGGACCCCGGGCAGGTTCTCGGCCCGCTGAAAGTAGCGTTCGAAATCCTTGCCGAAGGAACGGATGTCGTTGTGGAAGACGGTGCACTCGGCCTCGGGGTGATGGTCCTTGGTCAGGATCACCTGCTTCTGGGTGTAGGTGCAGCAGACCCCCGAACAATAGCTGTTGTTGCCTTCCACCACCGACCGTGAACCGACGCACTGGATCCAGGCGATCTTTTGGGGATGCTTCAGGTCTGAGGCCCGCAGGATCTCCCCGGCATAGGCCCCGGTGGAGGACAGGAGCCGCTCGAAGTCCATGCTGGTCACCACGTTCTGGAACTCGCCGTAGCGGTATTCCGGCCGCACCCGAGGATCGAAGGGTTCGAGGCCGAGGGAGAGCAGGACGGCCCCCACCTTGACTTTCCGCTTCTCCGGCGTCTGGCGGAAATCAATGGCCTTGTTCTCGCAGACGCCTTCACAGATACGGCATTTTTTCTCCTTCAAATACAGGCAGCTTTCGTCGATGTAGGTCACCAGCGGAATGGCCTGGGAGAAATAAATATGGACCGCTTTGTTCTGGGATATCTCCTGGTTAAAGACATCCGGGTACGTGACCGGGCAGTATTCCACACAGGTGGTGCAGCCGGTGCACAGCTCTTCCTTGATATAGCGGGGGTGACGGAGCAGTGAAACCTTGAAATCCCCGGCTTCCCCTTCGATACCGTTTACTTCCGTATACGTCAGGACCTCGATGTTGGGATGGCGGCCGACCTCGACCAGCTTGGGGGCCAGGATTCACATCGAGCAGTCGTTGGTGGGGAAGGTCTTGTCCAACTGGGCCATGTGGCCCCCGATGCTGGGCGCCTTCTCCACCAGGTAGACCTTGAAACCCGCCGTGGCCAGGTCCAACGAGGCTTGAATGCCGCTGATCCCGCCCCCGACGATCAGGACGTCGCCCACGTTGCCGTCGGCGAGACTTTTACCGCTTTGTTCCATCGCTTCATTTTCCAAGGCTGTTTTCCTTCTTCCGATTTTTCGCGCTTTTTAAAGGATTTCCTGGATGATTTCCGTAATGTCTTTCACCTCGAGGCGTTCGGCCAGATCCAGGGTCAGGCGGCTGTCCTCAAACATGGTGATGCAGTAAGGGCAGGCCGTCACCAGCACTTCGGCCCCGGCCTCCAGGACCTGTTCCAGCCGCAATTCCGAAAAGCGTTCGCCTTTCTGGGTTTCCATCCAGATCCGGCCGCCGCCGCCGCCGCAGCAGAGGCTGTCCCGACGCGCGTCGGCCAGTTCCCGCAGATCCAATCCGGGGACCCGCTGCAGGATGGCGCGGGGCTCGTCAAAGACGCCGTTGTGCCGTCCCAGGTAGCAGGGGTCGTGGTAGGCTACTTTTTTGGCATATTCCCCGGTGACCGTCAGCCGTCCCTCTCGCAGGAGCTCGTCCAAAAACTGAGTGATATGAATGACCTCGAAGTTTACCCGGAATTCCGGGTACTCGTTCTTGAAAGTGTGATAACAATGGGGGGAGGAAACCAGGATCTTCTTCACCCCGTGATCGATAAAGGTCTTGATGTTTTCCTTGGCCAGACGCCTGAAGAGCTCTTCGTCGCCGGCCTTGCGGATACTTTCCCCGCAGCAGCTCTCCGCCGTTCCCAGGATCCCAAATTCCACCCCGGCCCGATTGAGGACGGCGGCCGTGGCCCGGGCGACTTTTTTCAACCGGGGGTCATAGCTGAGGTAACAGCCGGGAAAATACAAAATTTCCATCCCTTCCGTAAAGGGTTGGACCGCCAGGCCTTCCGCCCATTTGGCCCGGTCCTTACGGGCTTCACTTAAGGGATTGCCTTCGTCGATGAGGCTGGCGCTGGCGGTGCGCACCGGCTTGACCGCCTTGGGAAAGACCTGGTATTCGGTGGCGATGCGGCGCAGGGCCACCCCGGATTCAATCTGCCGCACGTCCCGGGGACAGCGCTGGGGGCAGCGACCGCAGGTGGTGCAGCGCCAGATCTCTTCGCTTTCGATATCGGTCAACCCGAAGGTGGCCTCCCGAACGATCTTGCGCATGCTGAAGGTCCGCACCCGGTTCCAGGGGCAGACCGTATCACAGAGGCCGCACTGGAAACAGCGTTTGAAGGCGTCGCCGCCGTTGGCCTTGATGACGTCGATGATCTCTTGGTAGGGAGCTACGGTTTCCACGGTTTTTCGTGATCCTTTTCTTTGGTCTTAGGCGGTTCAGCCCTTCTTAGACAGGGACAGGCGGTCCATGGTATCCAGCACCTTCTCCAGGCCGTACTTGTCCACCAGCGCTTCCACGCTGACCTCCACGTCCTCCGGACGGGGTTCCTCTTCGGCCTCTTCCTCTCGTTCCTCGTAGGTCAAGGCGTTCACCAGGCACCACTGGACGCAGAGGGGCTTTTCCAGGGTGGGATCGCATTCGCACATGTCGCACTTGAGGGGCAGGCCCGAATCCGGCTCCTTGAAAAGGTCCCGGGAAGGGCAGGAGGCCCGGCAGAAGGCGCACTCTTCGTATTCCTTGCCGTCGATCACGTATTTGTCCCGGCCTAAACATTCGGCCTTGGCCTGTTCCCCGGCGTAGACCGGCACGTAGATGTCCTTCAGCGGTTCCCGGATGATCCGGATCCGGGAGCGGGCCGGGTTGTTGCTGCTGTAGGGGGGCGCCGCGTGCAAAGCCGAGCAGGCCACCTCACAGGCCCGGCAGCCGTTGCACTTGTCCACGTCCACTTTGATGGTCTTGACGATCTTCTTTTTTTTCTCGTCCGGCACGGCTACACCTCCTTCTCGTTTTGCGCCCCGGTTCCCTGGGGAGGCGTGTCGCCCGAATCGGCATAGACCCCTCTTTTTTCGAGGTCGGTGAAGACGTACTCCAGACCCAGTTCCCGCAGGGACTCTTCCGTGGGTATCCCCTCGTCGTTCCAACCCTTAAACCGGTAGTAGGTATCCAGGAGATCCTTTTCCAGTTCGGGAAAGCGTTTCTTCCAGTGGTCCGCCGGGGGTTTTTCATCTTTACGGCGCATCCCTCGGCGGATATTGATGGCCCGCACCAGGGTCCGATAGCGCTTGACGGCCTGGGTCAGCTTCTCTTCGTCCATGGCAATCCCGGCCCCGGCCGAGATGAACTTCGGGTAGTTGTGGATGTGATAGGGCGGTTTCAGGGGAAAAGACGACAAGCCGGCGCACATGCCCAGGGCGTCATCGATGTAGTGCATTTTTTCCTGCCAGTCGACGATGTCGCAGCACATCTGGACCGTCGGATAGAAGGGCATGGACTTCTCGCCGCGCGGCTCCCAGTCGAGGAAATACTGCTTGAACTTGTCGTCCGGCACCTGGAACCAGTCCTTGACGAAGGTCTCGCGCTCCGCGCGCGTCGGAAACGGCGCCTGGGGGAACTGCCCCTCGATCTGGGTGATGTTGATCTTCTCACCGGTACTGTACATCAGGAAATAGATGGGGTTGAGCATGGACAGCTTGAGCGGCAACTGTTCGTGTTTCTTGATTGTATTGTGGGCATAGGCTTCCGCGCCTTGGCCGATCTCCTTGGCCGCCCAGTAGGTGCCGTTGGCCAGCAGGTCCCCGATCCCCTCCCGCCGGACGATACGGTCCAGCAGCCAGTAAAACCGGCCCTCGTTATCGGCCGGCATCCCGGGAAAGTCCTGGTCGGTCAAGATGCCGGCTTCATAAAGCTCCAGGGCGAAGGCCATCACCTGCGGGGCCGAAAAACCGTCCACCCCGTACTCGGTGGCGCTTTGGGCGATTCCCAGACCAAACTCCAGGTCGGACATGGCCGCCATGGTATAGGTCAGTTTCGAGAAGCATTTCATCATGTAAACGGAGCGACCGGGCGGGGCGATGGTGGCTCCGCAGGTCATGGGGCAGTTGTAGCAACTGATCAGGCGCCGGCGCATGCTGTCCAGGGTTTCGGCCCAGGCCTGGGCGATCTCCTCGTTCCAGAAGTCCTTGCGGCGCAGGCGGGAATTCCCCCACATGAAATTCTCGGTATGCCATTTTTCGTCATGGACCTTCATCTCTTGCGGGGAGCCCAGTCCGGCCAGGATGGGCATGACCCCGGGGATGGGGTTCTCGTTGCGGAACTTGATGTATTGCAGGACTTCGTTGCAAAGCTGCATGTACTCGGCCGGGCGGGATACGTTGATGTCCCGGGTGCCGCGAACCACGATGGCCTTGACCTTCTTGTCGCCCATGACGGCGCCGATGCCGCCCCGGCTGGCGCTCGACCGGCCCTGCTCGATGGAGGCGAAAAAGACCCGGTTTTCACCGGCCAGACCGATGGCCGCCACCTGGGCCTTGGGCTCCTTCAACTCCTGGCGGATCAATTCGGCCGTTTCCACGGCCCCCTTCCCGGCCAGATGGGCGGCGTCCCGTATCTCCACTTTGTCGTTGTTGATCCAGATGTAGACCAACTCGGGGGACTTGCCGCGCAAAACCACTTTGTCATACCCGGCATATTTCAATTCCGGGGCAAAGAAACCCCCCATCATGGAAAAGGCCAGCAGTTGGGTCTGCGGCGAAATAGTGGAAACAATGGTGCGGTTGCAGCCGGTGGCCGGCGTGCCGCAGAGCAGGCCGGCGCCGAAAATCAAGAGATTGTCCGGGGAAAAGGGCTCTACATCGGGAGGGACCCGGTCCCAGATAAGCTTGGCGTTGGTGCCCAGGCCTCCCAGGTACAGTTCGGTGTCCCTTGGGTCGGTTTCCACCCGCTCGATGTTCCCCCGGGTCAGATCGATTTCTAAGTTATACCCTGTCTCGGCGTACCTCATTTTTTACCCCTTACTCTTTGACATTCAGTTTTTTGTACAGGTTGATAAAGTTGCTGCGGTTGAAGCCGACGGACTTGAAGAAGGAAAGCAGATCCACCGAATCCCACCGGGCGGCCGTATAGATTTCGTTGATCTTTTTCTTTTTGAACTGCTGAAACAACTGGGTAAAGAGGGACTGGCCGATTCCGGTGCCCATGTATTTGGGGTGCACGCCGATGATCTTGATCCAGCCGCTCTGATCCAGGCCGAAACTGTTGGTGGTGATTTCGCTGATGATAAATCCGACCACCTGGTCCCCGTCCACCGCCACCAGGTTCAGGCTGCTGTCTTTCAGGACGTGCTCGCGCCAATAAACGATCTTTTTGGGGCTGATCTTGGTCTTGGTGATGATTTCCTGAATGTGCAGGACCGGATCGAGGTCATTGATGTCCATTTTGCGTATCTTGATCGATTTGGCGGCCATGAACGTTCTCTCCCTCAGTCGATGCGTATGATTTTGACATGTCTTCCCACCCATTCCGGGGGAAGATAGACTC
>JALOOY010000464.1 GCA_025454185.1 Thermodesulfobacteriota bacterium | reverse complement strand
CATCTTTATGATCTTTGGCATCGTGGCCGGGTTCCGCAACGTCTATATCATCATGAAGCGGTCTCAGGATAAAATCTGACCGGGCCGAAAACTTGGTGTTCGAGTTTTTATTTTATGAGTTTTCTTAGCTTCATGGCGGGCCGGGAGGCGGACCCTCTGCTCCGCAAAATCCGCTTGATGAATGGGGCCGTTTGGGTGGCTCTGCTCGGGGCCGGATTGGTCTTCATGCCTTGGCGTTTCACACTCGGCATCGCCGCCGGCGGGATGGTCATCCTGGCCAATTTCCATTTATTGGCCCGGGCACTGAAATCCGGATTGACTCCCGGGCAACTGACCACGCCAATGGCCGTTATCGCCAAATATTACTTACGCTTGGCGGGGACCGCCCTGGTGTTGTTTTTCCTGATTGCCTACCGCCTGGTGGACCCCTTCGGCTTGATCATGGGTCTTTCGGTGGTCGTGATCAATCTCACCCTGATGGGTTGCAATGAAATGAGGAAAATCCTTTTCAAGGAGGCCAATTAGCGTATGGAACACCCGATCTTTTTCCTGACCAAGATCCTGGAGGCCGTCGGCCTCGGGCATTTTGCGCACGCCTACCCCCACGTGACCTTTACCTGGCTGATCATGATCCTATTGATCATCCTGGGCTGGCTGGCCACGAAATCCATTCAACTGGTGCCCGCCGGCGGCCAGAACGTCTTTGAGACCGTCATTTCCGGATTGGAAAACTTCCAGGTGGAAGTCATGGGGGAACATGGCCGGGTCTTCTTCCCCATGATCGCCACCTTTTTCATTTTTATATTCTTTTCGAATGTGTTCGGGCTGATCCCGGGATTTTTCTCCCCCACGGCCAACATCAACACGACCCTGGCCTGCGCCCTGATTGTCTTTGTGACCACCCATATCGTGGGCATCAAGGTCCACGGCGCCAAATACATCAAGCATTTTCTGGGGCCTATCTGGTGGCTGGCGCCCCTGATGCTGCCCATCGAACTCATCGGCCACCTCTCCAGGGTCCTGTCCCTGACTTTGCGTCTCTTCGGCAACATTATGGGTGAAGATCTGGTCCTGGCCATCCTGCTCATGCTGGCCGGCCAGTTCCTGGCCCCCCTGCCCATGATGTTCCTGGCCGTGTTCACCAGTTTCGTCCAGGCTTTCATCTTTTCGCTGCTGACCATGCTCTACATCTCGGGCTCCATGGAGCATGCGCACTAATCTTCGCTGCTGATAAGCCTTTTGGGAAGAAGGCACATCTTATAGAAAGGAGGACAAGAATATGGTACGAAAAGTAGTGGTATTAACCCTGATCGCCCTGCTGAGCATGGTGGCCGTGGCCTTTGCGGAAGCCAACCCGCAAGTGGCCGCCGCGGGATTGAACGTCTATTTTGGCGTGGTCCTGGCCGCCGGTTTAGCGATCGGGATCGCCGCCCTGGGCACCGGTATCGGCCAAGGTATCGGTCTGCGGGGCGCCGTGGAAGGCGTGGCCCGTAACCCGGAAGCCTCCGGCAAGATTACGGTGACCATGCTGATCGGTCTGGCCATGATCGAATCGCTGGCCATTTACGCGCTGGTCGTCTCCCTGATCCTGCTCTATGCTTACCCCATGGCTGCTCCGATTGCCAAGTTCGTAGGCTTGCAGTAAATCGTCAATCCCCAGGGGGTTTCGAATTCGTTCGAGCCCCCTTTTTTTGGAAAGTTATTGTGATGTTATTCACATGGATATAAAGAGTCGCCCGTGAAATATTCCCGAATCCCGGCCGCCGCCATTACCCGTCTCTCCCGCTATACCCGGGCCCTGGAGGAACTGGATTCCCAAAACATCAAGGTCATCTCCTCGGAAAAACTGGCCGAATACTGCGATGTCAATTCGGCCCAGATCCGTAAGGACCTGGCCTACTTCGGCGAGTTCGGGGTCCGGGGCGTCGGCTATTTCATCAAGGAACTGCTGTTTGAAATCAAAAGGATTCTGGGACTGCACAAAGAATGGAATCTGGCCATCATCGGCATGGGCAACCTGGGCTGCGCCCTCATCGCCCATTCCAACTTCGCCAGGCAGGGCTACCGTTTCGTGGCCGCCTTCGACGTGGACCCGGATAAAATCGGGCGGATTTTACCGACGGGCATCGCCATTTCCCCCCTGGGCGACCTGAAAAAAATATGCCTGGAAAAAGAAGTGGACATCGCCGTCATCGCCACCCCGGCCGGCAAGGCCCAGGAGGTGGTCGATCGGATCACCGAGATACCGGTCCGGGGCATCCTGAATTTCTCGCCTTCCCAATTGCACGTCCCCGAAGGGTTCATCGTCCACCATATCGATTTTACAGTGAAGCTGGACCGCCTGGCCTATCGGTTGAGCCATCTCCGGACCACGAACCGCTCCCGGGCCTCAGATAATCCGCCCTGGATTTCCAAGCACCTCCTTTAAAAACCGCCCCGTATGGGAATGGGGCAGACGGAGCAGCTCCTCCGGAGTCCCGCTGCCGATGACCGTCCCACCGGCGTCCCCGCCCTCCGGCCCCAGGTCGATCAGGTAGTCCGCCGTCTTGATCACGTCCAGGTTGTGCTCGATCACCAGGACCGTATTGCCCAGGTCCACCAGCCGGTTCAGGACTTCGAGCAGTTTTTGCACATCCGCAAAATGGAGGCCGGTAGTGGGTTCATCCAGGATATAGAGCGAGCGGCCCGTATGGCGCTTGCTCAATTCCCGGGACAGTTTGATCCGCTGGGCCTCCCCGCCGGACAGGGTGGTGGCCGGCTGTCCCAGGCGGATATAGCCCAAGCCGACCCGGCTCAGAGTTTCCAGTTTCTCCCGCAGGGACGGAACGGCCTCAAAAAAATCCCGGGCCTGGTCCACGGTCAGGTCCAGGACCTGGGCGATGGTTTTCCCTTTGTAGTG
>JALOOY010000463.1 GCA_025454185.1 Thermodesulfobacteriota bacterium | reverse complement strand
CTAAATTCAAAACACCAACGTTTCGGTCATTTGTATTTTAAACATTTGTGCTTGTTTCGAATTTCGAGCTTCGAATTTCGGATTTAGAGGTCAACGGGTATCGTGATGATACTAACTACTGCGTCCCAGATGCGGGAAATGGATCGGCGGACCATCGAGGAATTGGGGATTCCGGGATTGGTCCTGATGGAGAATGCGGCCCGGGGTGTGGTGCAGGTGATCAACCGGCTGTACCCGGAAATCCGTTCCGTCGCGGTGCTGGCCGGCAAGGGGAACAACGGCGGAGACGGGCTGGCCGTAGCCCGCTGTCTGCACCTGCAGGGCCTGGCGGTGGTAGTTTATCTGGCTGGGGCCGAAACGGCCCTGAAGGGGGAGGCCGCGGCCAATCTGGCGCTGGCCCTCGGGTGCGGGGTCCCGGTCCTGGAAATTCCCGAACAGGCCGGTCCCTCCTGGATGAAAGAGCAGTGGTCCGACACCGACCTCTTGGTCGACGCCCTGCTCGGCACCGGTCTGGAGAAGGAAGTGAGCGGGCTGTACCGGGAACTGATCACGGTCCTGAACAGCCTGCCCACGCCCAAGGTGGCCGTGGACATCCCTTCCGGATTGTCCGCCGATACCGGGCAGCCGCTGGGCGTCTGCGTCGAGGCGGCGGTCTCGGTGACCTTCGGGCTGCCGAAAAGGGGGCAACTGCTTTTCCCGGGGTCCCGTTTTGTGGGCCGGCTGCTGGTAGCGGATATCGGGATTCCAGCGGTTTTTTATCCTGCCCCGGAGGACCGGGTGGAACTCCTCGCGGGCGATGATCTGGCCCTCTGGCTTCCCCCGCGGCCGCCGGACGGGCACAAAGGGACCTTCGGACACGCCCTGATCCTGGCCGGTTCGACCGGCAAGACCGGCGCCGCGGCCTTGACGGCTGCGGGCGCCCTGCGGGTGGGGGCCGGCCTGGTTACGGTGGGTCTGCCGTCCTCCCTGAATCCCATTCTGGAAGTCAAACTGACCGAGGCCATGACCGAGCCATTAACGGAAGGGGAACCGGGCTGCCTGGGTCTTCCGGCCCTGCCCCGCCTGCGGGAAATCCTGGAAGGGAAAAAGGCCCTGGCCCTGGGGCCGGGAATTTCCACGGCCCCAGGGCCGCAGGCCCTGGTCCGGGCCCTGTTAAAAGAAAAAATTTCGATCCCGCTGGTGATCGACGCCGACGGGCTCAACGCCCTGGCCGGAGATCCGGAGACCTTGGCAGCCCTGGCGGGACGGGCGATCCTGACCCCCCACCCGGGGGAAATGTCCCGCTTGACCGGAAAATCAGTCCAGGAAATTCAGCGGGACCGCATCGGCACGGCCCGGGAATTTGCGCGGGAATATGGTGTGGTCCTGGTTTTGAAAGGGGCCCGCACCGTGATCGCCGAACCGGCAGGGGGCGTTTTCCTGAACCCGACGGCCCATCCGGTGCTGGGCAGCGGGGGCATGGGCGATGTGCTGACGGGCATGATCGCCGGCTGGCTGGCCCAGGGGGCGGGCCTGCTGCCCGCGGCCGCCCTCGGTGTTTTTCAGCACGGGGCGGCCGGGCAACGCCTTGCCGACGCCCGGGGAGGGGGGGGGATTCTGGCCTCGGAAGTGGCCGACAGTCTGCCGGAGCTGATCGCTCATCCGGAAAATTGGCCGGCGACCGTTGAAAATTTCCTGCCCTTGATCAAGGAAGTGCGGGTTTAAAAGACGAACAGCGAACGTCCAACAGCGAACAGCGAATTAAGGGATGTGGCACAGCCGCCCTCGGCTGTGAACTTCTGAGGATTCGATAAGAGGAGTAAATGAAGATGATCTTGGCCAAGGACATCATGACCCGGGAGGTGCTCACCGTTTCCGAGGAGACTCCCATCAACGAGGCCGCCCGCCTGATGATGGAAAACCGCATCAGCGGCTTGCCGGTCTTAAACAGCGCAAAGAGCCTGGTGGGCATCGTCTGCGAGAGCGACATCATCGATCAGGGTAAACAGCTTCATCTGCCCACCGTAGTCAACCTGATGGGCTATATCGTTTTTCTGGAGAGCAGCAGGAAACTGGAGAAGGAACTGAAAAAAATGGCGGGATTGACCTGCCGGGACCTCATGTCCGCGCCCGTAAAGACGGTGACGCCGGACAGCACACTGGAACAGATTGCCACCCTGATGGCGGAAAACAAAATCCATTCCATCCCGGTGGTGGCAGGAGGGAAGCTGGTGGGGATTGTGGGGAAGAAGGACATCGTACGGGCGGTGGCCAGGTAGTTCAAGTCTCGCCCGAGGGACATATCGTTAAATCCAAAATCCGAAGCACGAAATCCGAAACAAATTCAAATGAACAAAACTCAAAATTCGAAACGTTTTTGTTTGGGTAATTTGAATTTGGGTAATTCGAATTTGTTTCGGATTTCGGATTTCGGATTTCGAGTTTAACCCGGGTCTGGTATGGTTTCCTTTTCCTGGGAAGTGGAAACAATTGGAGAAGAAGCTACGGAAACGCTGGGGGAGCGCTTGGCGTCCTGTCTGCAGCCGGGCGATGTAGTGGCCCTCTCCGGCGAACTGGGCGCCGGCAAGACCTGCCTGGTCCGCGGTCTGGCCCGGGGCCTGGGCGTGGATGATGTCCTGGTGGCCAGCCCGTCTTTCACCTTGTTGCATGAATACGAGGGTCGGCTGCCGCTCTATCACCTGGACTGTTACCGGCTGGCCGACCCGGAGGCAATGGCGGAACTGGGTCTGGATGATTATTTCCAAGGGGGCGGAGTCCTGGCCATCGAGTGGGCCGAGCGGGTCCCCTACCTGCCGGAGGAACGGCTGGAGGTGGTTATCGAATGGCTGGACGAAAGTCGGCGCCGAATCCGGCTGGCGGCCCGGGGCGCCCCTGCCCAAAGATTGCAGGAAAAAATCGCT
>JALOOY010000462.1 GCA_025454185.1 Thermodesulfobacteriota bacterium | reverse complement strand
CGAAGGGAAACCGGAAGAAGTCATGGAAAACAAGGAAGTCAGGGCCCATATCCTCGGAATAATGGATTAGAACCATGACTAAGCGAAAACCAGCCCATGGAGTGCTGGAGTATTGGAGTATTCTTTTTTTCCCTTCCATCACTCCATTACTCCACCACTCCATGATTCCAGCTTTTTGGAAGGATTGAATAGCCTTATGCTCCTCGACATCAAGAATCTGGACCTGTTCATCGGCCGGACCCATATCCTGCGCAACATCTCCCTGGCCATTCCGGAGGGCGACATCGTCTGCCTGCTGGGACGAAACGGCGCCGGCAAGAGTTCGATTATCAAAAGCATCGTCGGCCTCTACCCGGCCCAGACCGGGCAAATCCATTTTAAGGGGAAAGACCTGTCGCGGGCCTCGACCCGGGAACGGGTCCTGGCCGGCATCGGCTACTCTCCGGACGATGCCCGCGTGTTCACCGAACTGACCGTGGAGGAGAATCTCAAGCTGTCCACCTGGGTCACCGGCAAGACCTCCTCCCAGACCCTGTTCAGTTTTGACAAGATCAAGTCCATCTTTCCGGCCCTCAACAAGTTCTTCCACCGCAAAGGCCTGCACTTGAGCGGCGGCGAGAAAAAAATGGTGTCCATCAGCCGGGCCCTGGCCCTCAATCCCTCCCTGGTCCTCCTCGACGAGGCCTTCGAGGGGCTGGCGCCCATGGTGGTCAGCCATTTCATCAAGGCCCTGCAGCAGGTCCGGGAAATGGGGATCACCATCCTGCTCGGGGAATCCAATGTCCATATCGCGGCCCAGCTCACCGAGCGGGCCTACATCATCGAACGGGGCGAGGTCTACTTCGAGGGGAGCCCCAGGGAAATTTTGGAGAAAGAGGAACTGATCAAACTGGTGGGGAAATAAAAAATTAATTTAACCTTTAGTAATTACGCCTGGTGTTGCGCCGTCATCCTGGCGGAAGCCAGGATCCAGGGAGCACGGGTCCTTTCCCTCCTGGATGCCGGTTTTCACCGGCATGACGAGGTGCTGCAGGGCTTCACCCAGAGTGGTCAAGACCTTCATTTTTGTTTGAGCTTATACGTTGTTCAAATTATAGAATCCTGTACTTAGGAGGAGCTTCCCATGCCGGACCGCATCACCTTGTTCCGCACCACCAAACGGGTCGTCTTCGGGATCGGGGCCATTGAAAAAATAGGGGCCGAAATCCAACAGCTTAAAGGGAAGAAAGTCCTGGTAGTCACCGATCCCGGGATCATCCAGGCCGGCTTATTGGAACCTTTGACCGATTCCATCAAGGCCGCCGGCCTGCCCTTTGCCCTCTTCGACAAGGTGGAGCCCGACCCGCGGATCGAGGTGGTGGAGCAGTGCGCGGAAAAGGCCCGGGCGGAGCAAATCGACTGCATGGTTGGCTATGGGGGCGGCAGTTCCCTGGATATCGCCAAAGTGGCCTCCGTACGCCTGACCAACCCCGGCGCCATCGACGCCCTCTTCGGCATCGACCTCATCCCCCAGCCCGGGGTGCCCCTGATCCTGGTCCCCACCACCGCCGGCACGGGCAGCGAAGTGACGCCCATCGCCATCCTTTCCGACACCCGGGAGAAGCTCAAAAAAGGCATCGTCAGCCCTTATCTCTTCCCGGAAACGGCCCTGCTCGATCCGCGGCTGACCGTGGGGCTGCCGCCGACGGTCACGGCCCTGACCGGCCTGGACGCCCTGATTCACGCCATCGAGGCCTACACCTCGGTCAACGCCTTCGACCTGACCGACCACCTGGCCTTGCGGGCCATTGAATTGATTGCCGACAACCTGCGCACCGCCTATGCCCGCGGGGAAGACCTGGAGGCCCGTTCGCAGATGCTCGAGGGCAGCCTGTTGGCCGGCATCGCCTTTGCCAATGCCGGGGTGACGGCGGTCCACGCCTTCGCCTACCCCATCGGCGGGGAATTCCACGTGGCCCACGGCCTGGCCAATTCCATCATGCTGCCGGCGGTGATGCGCTTCAACCTGCTGGGCCATCTCGCCAAATTCGCCGACATCGCCCAGGCCCTGGGGGTGGAAACCGAGGGTCTGAGCGACAAGGAAGCGGCCCTGGAAGGCCTGGAGGCCGTGGAAGACCTCATGGGGGACCTGCAGATCCCCCGGCGCCTGCGGGACTTGAACATCCCCCGGGAGGCCATCCCGGCCCTGGCCGAAGGGGTCATGAAAGTCACCCGGCTGCTGGCCAACAACCCGCGGCGCCTGGCCCTGGAAGACGCCCGGCGGATCTACGAGGAGGCCTGGTAATCAACCGGAAGGGAAAAAACCCGCCCCCCCTGCCGGGAGACCTTTCCCGTTTTCTCGTGACCGTCCGTCCCCTCCTGGAAATCATCCCGGACGGCGTGGTCCTGATCGAGCCTT
This sequence comes from Thermodesulfobacteriota bacterium, assembly GCA_025454185.1. Lineage (GTDB taxonomy): Bacteria > Desulfobacterota > RBG-13-43-22 > RBG-13-43-22 > RBG-13-43-22 > JACRCK01. The sequence goes on along the minus strand of JALOOY010000462.1, from coordinate 503 downwards.
CCGGGCAGATCATCTATGCCAACGCTTCCGCCGTCAAACTGCTGGACATGCCGGCGGAGGAGCTGATCGGCAGCCCCACGGAAAAAATCAACCCCCTGGGCTGGGAGGAGATTTCCCGGATCTTCGAAAACGGGACCCCGCAAATCGGCGCCCGCAGTTCCGTCAAAGGCAGACTGTTCATTACCAGCCGCCTGCCCCTGAACATCGAGGGCCGCATCGCGGCCGTCATCAGCTTTTTTCAAGGGATATTTTCCTACGACCAATATGCCCTGGAACTGGAATCCTACAAACAGACGGCCAAACTGCTCCAGGCCATCATGGATTTCTCCTTTGACGGCCTCTGGATCACCGACCGCCAAGGCAATATCGTCAAGCTCAACAAGGCCGCCGAACGCATCACCGGCTGCCGGGCTGAAGACCTTCTGGGGCGCAATGTGGCCGATCTGGTGCGGGAGGGGTACGTAGATGAATCCGTTACCCTGGAAGTCCTGAAACGGAAGACC
>JALOOY010000018.1 GCA_025454185.1 Thermodesulfobacteriota bacterium | reverse complement strand
AATGGGTGTGGTGGACGGCGGCCTGCACGACCCGCATAATCGTTTCGTAATGGTGCTCGGCCGTGTCCACCGAGACCCCGAACATCTTGTCCAACTGGGAAGTGGCGATGATCAGGGCCGCAGCGTTGGTGAAACCGTTGACCACCGGGTGAGACAGGAAATTCACCACCAGCCCCAGACGCAAGATGCCCAGCAGCAGTTGGAAGACCCCCACCATCAGGGCCAGCAGAATGGCATAGGCGATATAGCCATCACTCCCGGCCGTGGCCAGGGGCGCCAGCGAAGCGGCCGTCATCAGCGAAACCACGGCCACCGGACCCGTGGCCAGTTGCCGGCTCGAGCCGAACAGGGCCGCCAGCATGGGCGGCAGAAAAGCCGCGTACAACCAGTAATAGGTAGGGAGCCCGGCCAATTGGGCATAGGCCATGGACTGGGGGATCAGCACCAGGGCCACGGTCAGGCCGGCGATGGCGTCGGCGCGCAGGGCGGTACCGTTATACTCCTTGAACCATTCCAGAAAGGGAAAGATTTTTTTGAGCATGCCTCATCCTTCTACAAGGGGTCTGAGGAGGTCGGAGGCGCCTCCTGGTTAACGGCTTCAGGCCGGCTTCCCGTTGTCCGGCCCTGTTGATTTCCGAGCATCCGGCGGCAGGCGGCGATCAATTCATGGTATAATCCTCCCGGATCGTAGAGATTGTAGGTCTTGAAGCGGACCAGCCCGTCCACCAGGGAAAAAAGGATCAGGGCCATCTTGCGGGAGGACAGCTCCTGGATGGACCCGTCATTTTGCCCGGTCTGAATGGCCTTTTCAAAAATATCTAACACACAGTTGTAAATGGCTTCCAGGTGTTCCCGGCAAACGGGATTGACCGCCGCCAGTTCGTAGGGGTAGCGGTGGTGGAGCAGGTGAAAGCGGTCCTCCTTCATCCCGGCCAGATATAAATAATACGAAATGGCCCCCTCCACCATGTCCAGACCGTTATCGAACCTTTTTTCTTGAAAATATTGGTCGAACCCTTTGATGATCTCTTCCTTGAGTCCTTCCAGGATGGCCAGGAAAAGCCCTTCTTTATTTTTATAGTGATAAAAAATGGTCCCTTCAGCCACTCCGGTTATCTCGGAAATCTCCGAAACGGAGGTTTCCTTGAAGCCCTTGTCCGAGAAAAGCCTGCTGGCAGCCTGTAGGATGACTTCTTTCCTGGTCATTTTATCTCCAAAAACAAACTGAGCACTCAGTCAGTTTTAAAATATAAAAAAATATCCCCTATGTCAAGAAAAAAATTTATTTTTTTAACTAGTAATATCAGTATCTTAATAAATAACGATGAAAAACGGAAGGTTTAAGCGGTAATTTCTGGCGAAATTCGAGTTAAAACCATTTCAGTTCAGGTCCGTCATGCCGGACTCGATCCGGCATCCAGGGGGATTGACCCCTGCACGGCCTTGGATTTCCGCTTTCCCAGTCTGGAAGACGTGAGATGGGGGTTTAATACGTTAACCCTCCGACAAAATCTTCATGATCCGGTCGCCGTATTCCCTGCTTCTATCGTCTGCCGGAACGAGCTCTATCCGGTCCGGCCCGGAAGCCCCGAGGCCAAGCGTCACGGCCCGGTTGATCTGTTCCTGCTCGAAAATCTTCGTCCCCATGACGGCCTCATTGCTGCCCAGAGATTTCAGTACCGCCAGGCCCACGGCATCGATGGACACCCGGTCGGCCGAGGCCAGGAAAACGTCCCCCCGGGCCCGCTTCCCGGTCATGGGTCCCCCGTCCACAAAGACCTCAACGCCGTCCATGACCACCAGGGCCGGTGCAAAGGCCTGGTTGATCTCGGCGATCATTTTTCGCTGATGAGGAGAACTGTGCAGTTCTTTCATATAGTCGAACCCCTGGCGGGTAGTGGGCACGACTCCCACGTGCAACTTCAGGGAATGGGTAAAGACGCCGCCGTACTGATGGGTCTTCAGGCAGCCGGTGGAGACCAGGCACTCGGCCTCCAGTACCGGCCGGGCCACTCGAAAGCCCTTCTTCCAATGGCTCTTTTCCGGGATTATTTCCACCCAGTCTTTGGCAGGCAGGTCGTCAAAGTTGATGACCGTGACACTACGTTCCTTCAACAGGGGCAGGACGCCCTTCTGCTCCATCACCTGCCGCGTGGGCGGATAGCTCCGTTCCCCCAGGCTGATGCTCCTGGCCCCCAGGGACCATATTTCGTCGACCAGGGCCGTCAGAGTATCGTTGTGTGTAGACCCCGGGGCGGCATCGGCCGTGTTGAAATTGGGCTTGATCAAAACAGCCTTTCCTTTTACGGGGTTGATCCCCAGGGCTTGTATGGAGGATTTGACCCCTTCGTTGCGGTCCGCTGTTTTTACCAGAGAAACTCGGCTCTTCCCTGAATCCATGGCATGGCTCCTTTCCCGGTTCAAAAGCATTCCGGCCCCGGCAAGGCCGGAGGCCTTCAGGAATGTTCGACGGCTCCACCTTTCCATAAGGATCCCCCTAAAAGGCAAACCTTCTATTTATTCTGTCTCTTCGAGAACGAACAACCTATCCACTAAATGCGACACCGTGCGCGGATAAATGGCGGCCAAGTCCCGAATTCGTTCCCGATTGACACCATCCAATTCCAGATCGTTCCGATCCGGCCCCCGATGGCGCAGGTAAACCGTATCCAGCAGCGCTTTTTCAGGTGTGGCCATCAGGATACCATCCAGGTTCAATATCTCGGCGGCTAAAAAAAGCGCTTCCCGAATGTGACTATATTCGATGACAAAGCCGCCATAGGAAATTCGGCTTCTTCGACCCGCATTGGCGGCTAAGGTGATGGCGGTGCAGACTGTCGGCACCTGCAGCAAAACTCCGTGATAATTGAGGGCCCATTCTCCGGAGATATAAGAGGGCTGCCGGGCAAAGCAGGCCACGCTTTCGACAGCCGGCGGGCGGGGACTGAACAAAACGTTCCAGTAAATCCTGTTGGCCAGTTTTTGAATATAGCCCTTGCGGACAGCCCGGTACAAAAAGACATTTTCATGGGACACAAACTTGGCGGCATCGGCCGCTGTGAACAAAGGGGTCGGAAGACGCCGCAAGATTTCAACGGCGGAAAGATGGACGGGACTTTTCAAGCGACGATCCCCTTTTCCGGTGCCGCCATTATCTGAAATACTTCCTGCACGGCTTTTACCAGTTCTTCGAAATCGTTACGGGACAGGACTTCCAGGACTTTCGAGTCCAAAAATCTTGTCAAATCCTGCTGGATTTCCACCGCCAAGGCTTGTCGTTCGCGGTCTCTAAGTCCGTCAAGACCAGCGTAAAAAGAAACCGGCTTTTTTTCCGTAAAAGGAGCGACATACAGGGCAAGTTTTCGGCGCAGGTTTTCCCGGTCGGGCCGGACGCCCACGGTCCTGGACAGAAACCAGACGTCAAAAAAATCCCGGCCCTTGGTGTAAGGGCGCTCCATGAGGGCGCGCATCTTATCGGTCAGTATTTCTTCAGGCTTTTCCACGTTGACGATCACCGGTGTACCGGCCGACCGGAAGCCGGCCTCCCGTAGAAAATAGGCCACAGCCGGTACAGACTGCATGATGACTTGGTTCGCCTCCGGCCTCAGCCCCTCGGCCAGTTGTTCCAATTCCACCTTGATGCTGATCTTGGTTCTAGCTCCTTCCGGAGAAAAATCAATAAAGGTCCGGTAGGCGCCCGCCCGGCTCTTTTTGGGCCTCAAGGAAAAATTCCCGCTGCCAAAATTGGCTACGAAATGCCTTCTGATCGGCTCCAGGGCGTCTTCCAGAATCGTTTCGGCTTCTTCTGACGACCAGGGAGAAACCAGATCCAGGTCTTCCGAAAAACGGTAACCGCCCAAAAACCAGCGGATGGCCGTGCCTCCCTGGAAATACAGGTCCCGGCTTTCGCGAAGGCCGAAGAGACACTGCAGCACGATCAACTGGGCTATTTCCGCCTGTCGAATTCTTACTTGATCAAAAGATTTCATTTTGATTGCATTTTAATACATTAATGTATTAATTTGCAAATACAAAATACTGGTGGGTGATTATCCAGGAGAACGGGAACCTCCATAACAAAAAGGCCCGAGATATCGGGCCTTTTTTTAAGACACTGAAATAAATTATTTTTTCAAGATTTCTGATCTGTTAAAAATCTTGATATTCCCCGTTTTTTTATTTTCCGCTCCAGAATCAAGGCCTCGCCCCTGGTTTCGAATTGTTTGACCCAGATGAATTCCCAGGGTCCTTCAAATCGTTTGGTAGTTTTTGTGCTTCGATATTCCGGATCGTTGTGTTCTCTTATCCTTCTATCCATATCTTTTGATTGACCGCAATAATATATTCTGCTCGATTTACTCTGAAGAATATAGACATGAAAAGGCACTGTCACCTCAATAAAAAAGGCCCGATAAAATCGGACCTTTTTTAAAATTTGGCTCCTCGGGACGGATTCGAACCGCCGACCAAGTGGTTAACAGCCACCCGCTCTACCGGCTGAGCTACCGAGGAATAATTTTATATTTTACAATGTAAAAAACAATATGTAAATGGCAAAATCAAGAGCGAAATACCCTAAAATAGCGCCCTACTCCGCCACCTTCCTCTCCTCCTTCACCACCGCCGGATTGGTCAGCCCCTCCATCTGCAGCAGCCGCTGGTAATCCCGGTCCACCCGCTCCTGAATGGTCTGGAGCATGTCCGGTGTCATGTGGGCGAAGCGCCGCTGGGTCTTGAAATAGTCTACCACGGGTTTGGGCTGGTTGTTTTTCCGGACCGTGTAACGCCCTTCCTCTATCTCGTAGAGAGGGAAGATATTGGTCTCCACTACCAGCCGGCTCACCGTAATGGCCAGGTCGGCCCCGTGCCGCCAGCCCGTGGGGCAGGAGGAATAGATGTGCAGATAGGCCGGGCCCTTGATCAGGGAGGCCTTTTTAGCCTTGTTCATCAGGTCCAGGTAGTAGGCCGGGGAGGCCGTGGCCACATAGGGGATATTGTGGGCCGCCATGATGGCCGGCAGATTCTTTTTCCAGGTGGTCTGCCCGGGGGTCACCTTGCCGGCCGGCGAGGTGGTGGTCATGGCCCCGTAGGGGGTGGAGCTGGACCGCTGAATACCCGTGTTCATGTAGGCCTCGTTGTCCAGGCAGACATAGACGAAATTATGGCCCCGCTCCATGGCCCCGGAAAGGGCCTGGAGGCCGATGTCGGCCGTGCCGCCGTCGCCGGCGAAGGCCACCACCTTGATTTCCTTTCTGGGGATCCGGCCCTTGTCCACCAGGATCTTCAACCCCGATTCCACCCCGGACGCCACGGCGGCGGCGTTCTCGAAGGCCACGTGGATCCAGGGCACGGCCCAGGCCGTCTGGGGAAATGGCGAAGAGATGATCTCCATGCACCCCGTGGCACTTACGGCGATCATGGGCGTGCCGATGGCCTTGGCCACCTGGCGCAGGGCCAGCACCTCGCCGCAGCCCTGGCAGGCCCGGTGTCCGGAGACAAAGGGTTCTTCCCGGGGCAGGGTCTTGGGCGTAAATTTTTTGAAATCTTTCAGGTCGTCGGCAATCATTTTTCACGCACCCCGATCAATTCGTATTGAAAGTCTTTTTGTTTCTGGGAATACTTTTCGGCCTTGTCCAGCACCTCGATAAAGGTTTCCACGGTCAGGTCCCGGCCTCCGAGGCCGGCCACGAATTCGGCCACGTAGGGCCGCTCTTCCTTCCCGAACAGGGCCGATTTGACTTCCAGCCCCACCGGCCCCCCTACGCCTCCCGGCGAAAGGGCCCGGTCCAGGACCGCCACCGTCTTGGCGCCCTTGATGGCCTGGAGAAATTCCTTGAAGGGGAAGGGGCGCCAGAGGCGGATATGGACCAGCCCCACCTGGCGTCCTTTTTCCCGCAGGGCATCGATGGCCATCATGGCCGTTTCGGTGATGCTGCCCATGGTGATCAGGATGGTCTCGGCGCCCTTGGTCTGATAAGATTCTACGGGCTTATAGACCCGGCCGTAGCGCTGCCCGAAGTCCTTCCAGACCTCGGCCACCACTTTCTGGGAGCCGATCAGGGCCTCTTCCACCTGCTTTTTTACCTCGATGAACACCTCCGGGCTGCCGAAGGCGCCCATGGAAACGGGCTTTTCGGGATCGAGGCGCAGCACGGGCTGATAGGGCGGCAGAAAGGGATCCACTTCTTTTTGTTCAAAAAGCTCTATGGGCTCGATGACGTGGCTGAGGATGAATCCGTCCAGATTCACCGCCACCGGCAGCAGGACCCGCGGGTCCTCGGCGATCTTGAAGGCCTGCAGGGTCAGGTCATAGGCCTCCTGGCCATTGATGGCGAAGACCTGGATCCAGCCGCTGTCGCGCTCGGCCATGATATCGCTCAGGTCGTTCCAGATATTGATGGGCGAAGACAGGGCCCGGTTGACCACGGACATGACCACCGGCAGGCGCATGCTGGCCGCCAGGTACATGATCTCGTGCATCAGGGCCAGCCCCTGAGAGCTGGTGGCGGTAAAGGTCCGCGCCCCCACGGCCGAGGCGCCCAGGGCCGCGCTCATGGCCGAGTGCTCCGATTCCACGGGGACAAAGGCGCTATGCAGTTCCCCGTCGCTTACGAATTCCGACAGGTGTTCGACGATATGGGTCTGGGGGGTGATGGGATAGGCCGAGATGACATCCACGTTGGCCAGCTTCACCGCTTCACTGATGGAGATGGAGACCTCCATGCCGACTCGTTTGGCCATAGTTATTCTTCCTCCGCGACCATGGTGATGGCGTCTTTGGGGCATTCCTTGGCGCAGATCCCGCAGCCTTTGCAGTAATCGCCGTTCCAATCGAAGTACCCGTCCTCGCGATGGGTATAGGCCATGTCCGGACAGAAAATCCAGCACATGCCGCATTTGATACACTTTTCCTTGTCGGTAACCGGCCGGATCTTCGACCGCCAGTCTCCGGTTTTGAACTTCCGAGCATTGCCCGGCTCCAGGATGGTCCCCCCCAGGGGCACATCCTTCCAGGGCATCATCGCTTCGACTTTGGCCACGTTCTTACTCCCTGATAGTGGTTTCTGCAAAGGCCCGTTCCATGGCCTTTTTGTTGCGTTCGGCGATCCGGCCGAAACGGTGGTTCAGCGGCTGCTCCATGGCGGACAGGGTGGTCAAGGGAGCGGTCTTGAGCAGGGCCCCGATCATGGTGGTATTGGTAATGGGGACCTTCATCTCCTCCATGGCGATCTTGGTGGCATCCACTGCCGCCAGCCGCCCCTTGAAACCGTACTGCGCTCGAAGCTGTTCGATCGTCTTGGCCGTGTTGACGATGACGGTTCCGCCGGGTTTCAAACCGGCCGCCACGTCCACGATATCCAGCAGGGTCGGGTCCAGCACTACCACGATGTCCGGATGGTAGACCTTGGACCGCACTCGAATCCGGCTGCCGCTGACCCGCAGGAAGGCCACTACCGGGGCACCCCGCCGTTCGGGTCCGAAACTGGGGAAGGCCTGGGCGTATTTGCCTTCATCGATGGCCGACAGGGCCACCAGTTCCGCGGAGGTAACCGCCCCCTGCCCTCCCCGGCCATGAAATCGTATTTCGGTCATTTGATCTTTCACGGTTCCACCTAAAAAAATTTTTTAAAAACAAAAAAATTTTTTTAACATAGGGCAAGAAAAGTGTCAAGTATATTAGACCAGGAATTCTTTGCCGATGCCCACGCTCTCGATAGGCAGGGCAATCAGGCCGGTGCGGGCCATTTCCTTGATCTTGAAGGCCTCCAGGGCCATGAGGACCGTGTGAATCTGCCGCTCGTTGCCGGAAAACTCGATGGTAGCCGTCTGGTCGGAAATATCGACGATGCGGGCCCCGATGGAATTGGCGATCTGGATGAATTCCACCCGTTTTTCGGCCGGCAGGAAGACGGTCATCAGGATCAGCTCCCGGGTCACGGCCTGGGAGTACTTGAGGTCGATGACCCCGATCACGTCGATGAGCTTGCGCAACTGCTTGATGACCTGCTCCACCACGGTTTCGTCGCCGGAGACCACCAGGGTGATGCGGGTCACGTCAGGCCGTTCGGTGACCCCGGCCGCGATGCTGTCGATGTTATAGGCCCGGCGGGTGAAGAGCCCGGCCACGTGGGACAAGACCCCCGGATGATTTCGAACCAGGACGGAAACGACCTGTCGCATCGTTAACACTCCTCCATTATTTCACAGATCCCCTTGCCGGCCGGGACCATGGGATAGACGTTTTCCTCCGGCTCGATATGGAAATCGATCAGATAGGGCTCCCGGACGGCCAGGGCCTCCTCGATGGCCGGCAGGACCTCCTCGGAAGCCCGGACCACACGCCCCGGGATATTATAGCCTTCGGCTACCTTGACGAAATCAGGATTAAACTCGAAATGGGTCTGGGAATAACGCTTGTTCCAGAACAATTCCTGCCATTGCCGGACCATGCCCAGGTAGCCGTTGTTGAAGATGAATATTTTCACCGGGATGTTATAGGCCCGGGCCGTAGCCAGTTCCTGGATATTCATCTGGAAGCTGCCGTCGCCGGAGATGACGATCACCGTTTTGTCCGGGCAGCCCACCTGGGCCCCGATGGCCGCCGGAAACCCGAAGCCCATGGTCCCCAGCCCCCCGGAGGAAATAAAAGAACGGGGGTTCTGCACCCGCACATACTGGGCGGCCCACATCTGGTGCTGTCCCACATCGGTGCTGACGATCAGATCCCGGGCCTGTAGGGAATTGAGGCATTCCAGGATGAATTGGGGCTTGAGCCGTCCCTCTTTCTGGTAGCGCAAAGGATATTCCTTTTTCCACTGGGCCACCTGATCCAGCCAGGCCTTGTGCTCCGTGGTCTTAATCTTGACCAGCAGTTGGCCCAGCACGGTTTTCACATCCCCCACGATGGGGATGTCCACGCCGACCCTTTTCCCGATTTCCGCCGGGTCGATGTCCACATGAATGACCTTGGCCTGGGGTGCAAATTTTTTTACGTCACCGGCCACCCGGTCGTCGAAACGGACCCCCAGGGCCACGATCAGGTCGGAATGAAAGATCGAATAATTGGCGTAGCGGGTGCCGTGCATGCCGAGCATGCCCAGGGCCAGGGGATCGTCCTCCGGAAAACACCCCTTCCCCAGGAGTGTATTGGTGATGGGCATGTTGGTCAGGCGGATAAAACGCTGGAGTTCCTCGGTGGCCCCGGAGGAAATGATCCCGCCCCCCACGTAGGCTATCGGCCTTTCCGCCTCCCGCATGGCCTTGAGGGCCGCCTCGATCTGCCGGGGATGGCCCTTGACGGTGGGGTGATAGCTGGCAATGTGAATATCCTTCACCGGTTTGTACTTGGCCCGCCCGTCCTGGATATCCCGGGGCAGATCGACCAGGACCGGCCCGGGTCGGCCGCTGCGGGCCAGATAGAAGGCCTCCTGCAGGATCCGGCCCAGATCGTTGATGTCCTTGACCAGGTAATTGTATTTGGTAATGGGGATGCTGATACCGTAGATGTCGGCTTCCTGAAAACTATCGTTGCCGATCATGGAGGTCGGCACCTGGCCGGTGAGGGCCACCAGAGGAACGGAATCCATATAGGCGTTGGTCAACCCGGTCACCAGATTGGTAGCCCCCGGTCCCGAGGTGGCGATACAGACCCCCACCTTTCCGGTGGCCCGGGCGTAGCCGTCAGCGGCGTGGGCGGCCCCCTGTTCGTGGCGGGTCAGAATATGGCGTATGCCGCAGTCATAGAGGGCATCGTACAGGGGAATTACCTGCCCCCCCGGAAACCCGAAGAGCACGTCCACGCCTTCGGCCTGCAATACGTCCACGATAATCTCGGCGCCTTTTCTTGTTGGGGTAGTTCCGGTCATGATATGTTTCACCTTTGACTTTTTATTCTGGTTTGGGTTG
>JALOOY010000461.1 GCA_025454185.1 Thermodesulfobacteriota bacterium | reverse complement strand
ATATTCGACACGTAAGTCACCGTCTCCCTACCGATCTTTTCGGCGGCGATCAGTTCCACGTTGTTGAACCAGACGTTGGGATCGAGTTTGCGCTGGGCGGCCAGCTTCCGGAGTTGGGCAATACGGGCCGGGCCGGCATTGTAGGCGGCAAAGGCGAAGAGCCCCTTGTTGAGCGCGTCCATGGGCTCATTTTTATAGAATTGATCCATCATGAAGCGGATGTACTTCACACCGGCATGGATGTTGGGTTCCATCTGGCGGATGTCCCCCACCTTCATGTCCTTGCCGGTGGCGGGCATGACCTGCATGACTCCGACGGCCCCGGCCTTGCTCCGGACGCTGTGATCCAGGCGCGATTCCTGGTAGCCCTGGGCCATCATCAATAGGAAGTCCATGTCGTACTGCCCGCCGTACTTCCGGAATAAGTCGATGGTCTTCTCGAACTTGGCCAGCTCCGCCTGGGAGGTGGCGTCTTTCACGTACTTGGCGTTCTTGAGGTACTTCTGCAGGAGCAGATTGCGTGTCTTGGACCCTTCCGGGTAGCGGGAAAGGAATTTGTTGACGGTCGCCTTGAGCTTCGGGCTGTTCTTGCGGAACATCCAGCCCAATTCTCCCCCGGTGCGAATCGCGGCCCCGTGGTTGAGCACGATCTTGGGAAATATCTGTTTCCAGAATTCGGCCAGGTAGGAATCGACTACGGTGGCCTTGACCAGCCCGGCGTTGACCATTTCCAGCAGGTCTTCCACTTCCAGGTTTTCCGGGGCCAGGCGGATCCGTACAGGCGGTTTTTTCTGACGGGCCAATTCGGCGTTCAGTTGTTCCAGGCTTTCGTAAAAGCTCGAGGATTTGCGCACGTACACTTCCTGTCCGGAGAGCGCCTCCTTGTCGGCGATGGGCTTCGAGGCCGGTCCGGTGACCACGATTTCCGAAATGTTCTTGGCCGTGGGATTGGAAAAATCCACTTCCTTGAGACGCTGGGGGGTGATGGTCAGGTTGGCCACGGCGAGATCGCCCTTGCCCTCGCGGAGGTAAGGGATCATCTTGTCCCGGCTGACCGGCAGGAAGACCATATGGATCCGGACATGTTTCTTTTTGAGCGCTTTGTTGAGGTCGTCCTCGGCCAGCCGCAGGGCCTCGTAGGCCAGTCCCCGCTGGGTCCCGCGGTCGATGAAATAAAAGGTCTTCGAGTAGGGGACCAGGGCCCGGATCTGGCGGCGCTTGATCATGCCGTCCAGGTCGCCGGTCCATTTTTTGTCGGCCACGCTGGTCATTTTAATAGATGAAGGGGATGTCTTGGCCGGCTGGGCCTTGGGGGCCGGTTGGGAAGGTGGCTGTTTCGCTCCGAAAATTGGTCCGGCAAGAGAAATGGATAAGATCAAGGCGGTGAAAAAGGTGAACCATCTGTGCTGCATGCCAGCTCCTCCAAGTCGACTAACAACTATAATAATCAGCGTCGGGGTAGAATATACCTAAGTCCGGAAAAAATATCATGGGAAAAATTGGTGCGGGAGGATCTGAAATTAGATTTTACCCAATCAAATGTGTGTTATAATTTATGCCTATTTTTCGACATAAATAAGAAAATTCAGGGAATTGCGGGGTGGGCCGTGTGCTTCAAGAGCCGGGGCCGGGATCGTCCGTTTTTTAGCAAGGATATCCGATCATGAAGAGGTTACGGGTGGGAAGCATCATCATCGCCGCTGTTTCCGGACTGGCGGCTCGCGACGCGCAGGCCGGGGACGTCGTCGGTCCAACGCAGTTTATCTTCCGGTTTGCCGCTGCGGAAGCCCGGGAAAACGGAGTGCAGGTGGTGTTGTTTACTATCAACGCCACAAATCGTCCGAAGCATTGTAAAAATACCGGGTGACGGGGGGCAGGAGTAACTGTTTGAAAGCACTTCTTAAATTTGAGGCCTTGTTGTCGGACCTTTCCGCCCGATTCGTCAACCTGCCTCCGGAGGCGGTGGACCGGGAAATCAAAAGTGCCTTAAAGGCCATTTTGGATTTTTTCCGGGTAGACCGTGCCGGTCTGGTTCGGGTAATGCCGGAAAAAAAATCATTTCAAGTCACGCATGCCGTTTACAGTGATCAGGTCCCCCCCGTTCCTGTAGGGGTCGAACTTTCCATCGCGATCCACCCCTGGGCTCACGAGAAACTGATAGGCAAACGAGAGGTGGTCGCCTTCTCGAGGATCGATGATCTACCCCCCGAAGCGGAGGTGGATAGAAAAATCTGGGCTGAGTGGGGTATTCGATCCGAGGTGGATATCCCCCTACTGGTGGGAGAGCCTTTCGGCCACATCATCTCCATTAACTCGGTAACGCAGGAGCGGGTCTGGCCGGCGGAGCTCTTTCCCCGGCTTCAGCTTCTCGGCGAGATCTTTGTAAACGCGCTGGAGCGTAAGCGCAGCCAACTGGAGTTGGAGGAGCGTCTGCAGTTCGAGCGGTTCATCTCAGACCTTTCGGCCCGTTTTGTCTGCATAGCGGCGGACGGGGTCGGTGATGAAATAACCTCCTGGCTGCAGCGGGTCACCGAGTTTTTTCGTGTGGATCGGGCCAGTCTGGGTTTGTTTTCCGCTGACGGCAATCGTCTCGATCTGGCTTTTGAATATCATATGGATGGGGTCGAACCGGCCCCGGCCGCAATAACCCGGGAGCAGGCCCCCTGGTACCTGAAGCAGTTGACCCAGGAAGAACCGATAGTCCTCGAACGGTTGGGGGATCTTCCGGCGGATGCCGAAAAAGAGAAACACATCTTCCGGACCCGCAACATGAAATCGCTCCTTTCCATCCCCATGTCGAGCGGCAAGAAGATCCTGGGCTCCTTTGTCCTGGTGTCCACCCGTTCGGAACGGGCCTGGCCGGGAGCCTTGGTCCAGCGGTTTCGCCTGATCACGGCGGTTTTTGC
>JALOOY010000460.1 GCA_025454185.1 Thermodesulfobacteriota bacterium | reverse complement strand
CTGGTCCGTAGGGGACCAGTTTCTTGGCTTCCTCGCCGATCTGGGACCCCAGCACGACGGCGACGAAAGGCTGGCCGGACTGGTCGGCCAGACGCCGGCCTTCGCTGGCCAATTCATAGGATATCTTGCGCAGGTTGCCCCCGCGTTGTTCGGCTATAATCCAAATTCCGTTTGCCATGATCTCATCTCCTTGCTAAATAATTTTGGCTTCTTCCCGCAGCATCTTGACCAACTGGGCGCCTTTTTCTTCCACCGTCTCACCGCCCACGATCTGTCCGGCCTTCCTGTCCGGCGGCGGGGTCAAGGCGAGAATCTTGATTTTGGAGCCGGCTTCCCCGGCCTGAGAGGGATCCAGACCCAGATCGGCCAGCTTTTTGGCCGCCAGGGGCTTCTTCTTGGCCTTCATAATGCCGGGCAGCGAGGCGTAGCGGGGTTCGTTCAACCCTTTCTGCGTGGTGATCAGGGCCGGCAGGGTGGTTTCCATGACCCAGGAGGCGCCTTCCACGGCCCGCAGGGTCCGCACCTTGGTCTTGTCTTCGGAGAGGTCCACCTTGGTGGCCAGGGACAAGAGGGGGATGTTCAGCAGTTCGGACAAGGCGGCCCCCACCTGGCCGTTGTCGTCGTCCACGGCCCGCTGGCCGCAGAAAATGAGATCAAAGGGCACCCCCTTGACCGCGGCAGCCAGGGCCCGAGCCGTGGCCAGGGAATCCCCGCCGTCGGCGGCCGGGTCGTCAATGTGGACGGCTTCGTCAGCCCCCATGGCCAGGGCGGTCCGCAGGGATTCCACCACCCGCGCCGGCCCCAGGCCGATGACGGTCACTTTGCCGCCGCCCGCTTTTTCCTTCAAGCGCAGGGCTTCCTCGACGCCGAACTCATCGTAGGGGTTCATGACCCACTTGATATCCGCGGTCTGAATACCCTTGCCTCCGGCATCGATCTTGATCTGCGCCTCCGTGTCCGGAACCTGTTTAATTAAAGCCAATATGTTCACTTTTTCCTCCTTTCCGGATCCTGCCGCCTCGGGCCGCAGAATCAGGGTGTTTTGATGTTTGCGTTTTGGGGTCGGCAACCATGCCTTCCAGAAAATAGCCGCTGATTTGCCGGGCGGCCAGGGAAATGGAGTGTTCCTTCAAGGGGGAGAGGACCAGGAGCCGGGAAAGTTCGTCCAGGGCCCCGAAGACGGCCCGCTTGGCGATCCCGGGATGGATGTCCCCTCGAAAGACGCCTTTCATCTGACCTTCCCGAATAATGGCCGAAATCAGGTCCAGGTACTCGGCAAATTTCTTGTTGTCGTATTCCTTCATGAATTTGCTGCTTTGCCGGATCTCCACCTGGATCACTTCGGCCAGTTCCTTGTTTTTTTTGACCAGCCCCAGGTGGGCTTGGGCAAACTCCTCCAACTGGCGTACCGGATCGTCTTCCCGGTCGATGACCTTTTTCATGGCCTCGATGATCCGGGTCATCTCCTCTTCGAAGAGGTTGATCAGGATATCATCTTTGTTGTGAAAATAAAGATAGATGGTACCGTCGGCCACCTCGGCTTCCCGAGCGATCTCGGCCACCTTGGACTGGTAGAAGCCGTTGCGGGCAAAGACCTTGACCGCCGCCTCCAGAATTTTTGCCCGTTTGTTATCGCCGCGCATCGGTTAAAAATCAAAGAAAAGAATGGCTGGTGCAGCCAGCCCTGTGAATGAATCCTCATTCATTTTGTAGCCGTTTTATAGCTTAAGGGAAAGGGCCTGTCAAGCATTTTTTGGGGACCTCGTTCTTGCTTGACAAACAGGGAGTGTTGGGTATTTATCTAAGTGATGGACAGCCCGATTGAAAAGCCAAAAATCACCCTATCGGCTAAGGGCCTGAAAGTAATTCATGAAGCGTCCCAACGGCTTAGGACCAGAAACCGGGAGGACCAACATCGCCGGGGTTGCGAACGGCACCCCCCGGGTAGGACTGAATTTGCACTCTGGGAGAAGGAACAAGCCTGGGGTGAATAATGAACGACTGAAATGCCCTTAATCGAAAAATGGCGCTGCAGCGGCCGCCGCCTACTGCATTCGTTTCGCATATTCAACTTACGTGAAGATCGCTACCGGCTTCCAAGGTCCGATCGGGAAGCCCCTTTTTTTATTTTGGAAAGCCCCGACTGGGTCAACATCATCCCGCTGACCGCCGCCGGGGAGGTAGTGCTGATTCGTCAGTTCCGTTTCGGTCTGGAGGAGGTAACGCTGGAAATTCCCGGCGGCATGGTGGAAGGGGGATTGTCTCCCCTGGAAACCGGGCGCAAGGAGCTGCTGGAGGAGACCGGCTACACCGGTGAGGATTGGGAATACCTGGGCTATGTGCATCCCAACCCGGCGTTCCTGACCAATCGCTGCCATACCTTTCTGGCCCGGGGGGTGGAAAAGGTGGCGGAACTCGCTCCGGACGAGAGCGAGGAGATCGAGGTGGTGACGGCGCCTTTGAAAGAAATCCCGGCCTTGATCTCCTCAGGGGAGATTACCCATGCGCTGGTGATCGGGGCGTTTCATTTGCTGGGACTTAACAACAGGAAAAAGCAAATGGCAAAATGAAAGGGGACGTCGGCATTTTACCATTGGCACTGAAGGTATCAGCAGTTCTCCATCTTTTTCCTGAACTTTCGAATTGTCTCCCCATAGTCCGGCGTATGGAAAATCGCCGACCCGGCTACGATGACGTCGGCGCCGGCCCTGCAGACCCCCTCCACGTTGGCCGGAGTCAGGCCGCCGTCCACCTCGATGTCTACGTTCAGGTTGCGCCCCGAAATCATGGCCTTCAGGTCCCTTCCTTGTCAGAGAGCGTGCAGCGGCAAATACGTGAAAAACTTTCCCCGAGCATCCAATCCATCGGAAATAACAGGAATCACGGAATAGAGAGGAAGCAGAATGTC
>JALOOY010000459.1 GCA_025454185.1 Thermodesulfobacteriota bacterium | reverse complement strand
GCCTGTTTGAATCCCCCCTGGACCGGAATGCGGCTGCGGATATCTTCGGTCAAGACCCGAATCAGCCGATGCGGTTTGGGTTCATAGCGGTAAACACCCTGGGGCAGGGCGGCCAGTACTTCTACCGGGTAGCGGGCCAGGGCCGAGGGGGCGGTACGCTTGCCGTTGTCCCGGTTGACACCGTCGGCGGCCCAAAGGAGCCGGGAAATTTCCCCCAGCGAAAGGATCCGCCCGGAATCATAGGAACGGACCGATTTGCGCTCCTGCAGGGCCTTCTCCAAGGGAAAGGGAAGGTTTTTTTCAAAGGAAGGCAGGGTGAGGATGTCCTGGCCCGAAAAGAGCGGTTCCGCCGCCGAGGCTTCCGCCAGCCCTTGGCCACGGGATGCGGTCCCTTTTAGAAAAACCAATCCCCCCAGGCCCGTCAGCAACGTTTTCCCCAAAAACAGGCGCCGATTCATTTCGACCTCCCCGCAGGTAAATATTACAAGGATTTTAGGATGAGGAAAAAAACTTGAAGAGTTTCGAGTCGCTCTTTTTGCTTTCCAGGGCCTCGAATTGCCGCAGCAGCTCTTCCTGCTTCTTGTTCAGGTGGGTGGGGATCTTCACCTCCACCCGAATGAGTTGATCTCCCTTGCCGGACCCACGCATGTGGGGAAAACCCTCGCCCTTGAATTTATAGACCTGTCCGTGCTGGGTCCCCTTGTTAACGGTAAGCTTCTTGTTGCCGTTCAGGGTCGGCACCTCCAACTCGGTCCCCAGAGCGGCCTGGGTCATGGAGATGGGGATGGAGCAGAGCACCTCGTCCCCCTCGCGGTGGAAAAATTCGTGCTCTTCCACGTAAACGACCACGTAGAGATCCCCGGCAGGTCCGCCGTGCCTGCCCCCCTCGCCCTGGCCCCGAAAACGCAGCCGGGAGCCGCTGGAGATTCCCGGGGGGATCTTCAGGTTCAATGTCTTGGTCTTTTCCACCCGGCCCTGGCCCTGGCAGCCCCGGCAGGGATGGGTATTGATGCGGCCCTGGCCATAACAGCTCGGGCAGGTGGAGCTGATGCGGAAAAAGCCCTGGGACTGGATGACCTGCCCCCGGCCCTGGCAGGTGGGACAGAGTTCCGGCTGGGTCCCCGGTTCCATTCCGGTCCCCTGGCACTCCTCGCAGTTCTCCAGACGGGGAATGGTGATTTCCATTTCCTTGCCCTGGGCCGCCTCCATGAAGGTGACCTTCAGGTCATAACGCAGATCGTCGCCTTCCTGGGGCCGCGGTCCGCTGCTGCGGCCTCCCCGGCGGCCGAAGCCGAAAAAATCCTCGAAGATATCGCTGAAGTTGGAAAAAATATCGTCGAAACCCCGGAACCCCGAAAAACCGCTGCTCTGCAAGCCCTCATGGCCGAACCTATTGTACAAATCCCGCTTCTGGGGATCGTGCAGGACCTCATAGGCTTCGGCAGCCTCTTTAAAGCGCTCCTCGGCCTCTTTATCGCCCGGATTGCGGTCCGGGTGATACTGTAGGGCCATCTTGCGGTAAGCTTTCTTGATTTCTTCTTCCGAAGCCTGCCGGGAGACGCCCAGGACTTCGTAATAATCCCGTTTATGATTGTGGTTGTGATTAGGATTTTGCATGCCCGTGTTGCTCTTTAATCAGATTTTCTACTTCCTGGATCCGGGCCTCAGCGGACCCGAACCTGAAGGCCGTCAGGGCCGGCTGGTAACGGCCGGCGGCCAGGGCCTTTTCCCCAATGGTTTGCCAATCGGCTGGATCGGGGTTCAGCTTTAACAGTCGGCAGGCCTGTCGGAACAGAAAGGGGTCTCCCTCTTCAAGGCCTTTTTCTCTCAATTCCTCTAACCCTTCCCGGTCCTGGCCCGCTTCCATCAACTCGAGGGCTTCCAGCAACCGATCCTGGCTCATATACTCCCGGCCCAGTCGGTGCAGGGCCTCCTGATTGGCCCCGGCCTCCTGGATCAAATCCCTTTTTTTCAAACAACTCAAAATTCCCTTGGCCATTAAGATCCCTTTTTGTCTTCCTGGGGTGCTGGTTTCGGTGTCGGGGACCCGGGAGGGCTCGCTTTTTCTTCCCATTCGGCCGGGTCGGCCGGGACCTTCCCGGCCAATCCCCCCTCGATGATCAGGGCCGGGGCAAAGCGGGAGCTCCGGGCATAAAGCCCCCTGGCCGGAGCCTCCGCCCCCGCGATCAGGGTTTCCTGTATCTTCCCTCCCCCGCCGGTCAGGCGGACCCACAAGGACGGGTTCTGCAACCCCCAGGACGGACTTTCTTTTTCTCCGTCGAGAAAGGCCCGGGCCTTGACCCAGAGCAGTTCGCCCACGAACGACTCGACCTTGTTCTTGCTGAGCAGCCGGCCCGGAACCCTTTTATCGGTCCAGCCCTTTTCCGTTTTATCGATTTCCAGGTTCTTTGGGCCGCCGCGGATTTCCACCTTCTCGACTTGTTCCGGCAGCAGGGAAAAACCCTCCGTCAGATGGACGACCGCCGAACCAGAAGCCTGAAAATAGCGGGCATTCCCCACCGCCGACTGGGCGCCGAGGCGGACCTCCTGGCGCCGGCCCTGAGCCGAGAAGCTGATGATCCTTTGGGGCGGGTTCAAGCCGTATTCGCTCAGGTCCCTGCCGGACGGCTGAAAGGAGCGGTCCGGTTTCAGATTGCTCAAACCCTGCAACACCCCTGCCAGCACCAGCGGATCAGCGGCCGCCTGCAGGGGTTGGATGATTTCCCAAGTCTTGCTTTTTTTTAGTTCTATGACCTCATCGCCCCGCTGCCAGCGAATCTCCTCGATCGCGCCGGGTGTGACTTCAAAAATTCGGGCGGTTTCTTTTTCTCCGGTCTTCTTTAAAAATAAAAATTCCGAAAAAATAAAAACGCCGGCTACGATCACTAGGACAGCCAGATAAACCCAGA
>JALOOY010000458.1 GCA_025454185.1 Thermodesulfobacteriota bacterium | reverse complement strand
CGGCAAGGTGCGGCGGGCCCGCCTGTATTACCTGCGGGGCTTGAAGGGCAAGGCGGCCCGGATCAAGGAAAAAAGGATGCCGCGGCCGGAATAAGCCCCGGCCGATTTATCCGAACCCCATCGATCGCGGCCCTGGCCCGACAACACCGCATGCGCTTCCGAGCGACCCGCAAGGTCTCTCCAGCCTACGTCGAGTTTTCCCCGCCGTTTCCGCAAACGCTGTGCATCGCCGGGGTGGATGAGGTGGGCCGGGGCCCCTTGGCCGGTCCGGTGATTGCCGCCGCGGTCATCTTCCCTCCCCGGTTCGTCATCCCGGGCATTACCGATTCCAAAAAACTGACCCCCCCGCAGCGGGAGACCCTGTTTCCGCTGATCCGGCAGGGCGCCCTGGCGATCGGATTGGGCTATGCCGACCCTGCGGTTGTGGACCGGCTGAACATCCTGCGGGCCTCCCTGCAGGCTATGAAACAGGCGGTCCTCCATCTGACGCGGCAGCCGGATCTGGTGCTGGTAGACGGCAACCAACCGCTGGACCTGCCCCTGGAGCAATCCTGTCTGGTCCGGGGGGATGCCCGGAGTCTGACCATCGGGGCGGCTTCGATCGTGGCCAAGGTCGTCCGGGATAAGGTCATGGAAGCCTGCCACGGACGGTTTCCGGTCTATAACTTTCGGGCCAACAAGGGCTACGGGACCGCCGAGCACCTGGAGGCCCTGCGCCGCCACGGACCCTGTCCGCTGCACCGCCTTTCTTTTCGAGGAGTGCGCCCGGATGGCTAAAGCTGGAGAAGGACCGAAGCCCAAGTCGGATCTGGGCGCCCGGGGAGAGGAACTGGCGGCAAAATTTCTGCGGGCCAAGGGTTATGCCATACTGGCGCGCAACTTCCGGTCGCCCGTGGGGGAAATCGACATCGTGGCCCGGGAAGCCCAGACGCTGGTCTTCGTCGAAGTCAAGACCCGGGAGGGCGGCGGCTTCGGATCGGCCAAGTGGGCGGTCGATCACCATAAACGGCGCAAGGTCTCCATGGCGGCCCTGGCCTACTTAAACCTGAAAGGCTGGGTCGATCGGCCGGCCCGTTTCGACGTGGTGGCCGTGGATATGAACCCCGGGGGACCCCTGATCGAGCTGTATCGGGATGCCTTTGAGCTGGCCTATTAACTGGAAGCAGGGAATGGGCCGGTGATGGCTAAATCCGAAATTCGAAATCCGAAATCCGAAACAAATTCAAATGATCGAAATTCAAAACGTAAAGCTGCAGGAGAGGGAACCGTTTCGGTCATTGGAATTTTAAATATTGTTTTTTGTTTCGAGTTTCGTGCTTCGGATTTCGAATTTAAGAATGTTATTATTCAACCTAGCGCGATAAATTCTCGGAATTCTCTATCTACATATCTATGAAAGCCATCTTCTCCATGTGGTCCAACACCCGGATGATCATCCTGACCGCCGTCTGCGCCGCGGTCTACGCGGCGGCACTGAACGCCTTCAAGACCGCCCTGCCGCTCATTCCGGGCATCACCGAGGTCCGGGTCGGCAATATCTTTCCGGTCCCTGTCGGGCTGCTTTTCGGACCCGCCGGGGCCTGGGGGGCGGCCATCGGCAATGTGATCGGCGACATGCTGGGGGGGACCCTGGGGCCCGGCTCCCTGGGAGGCTTCTTCGGCAATTTTCTGGCGGCCTACCTGCCTTACAGCCTGTGGACCACCTGGGTCCCCTTTCGTTTAAAGTCCCGGGAATGGAAGGCCGGGAATGCCCGCTGCTGGCTCCTCTACTTCCTGGTCGCCTTCATTTCCGGAGGGGCCTGTGCGGTCGTGATCGCCGCCGTGGTCGATGCCTTCGGCATCGTCCCTTACAGCATTTTAACGAAAATCATCGTGGTCAACAATGTCGTGGCCGGCTGGATCGGCGTAACGCTCCTGACCACGGTCTTCGGGTTTGTCCGCAACACCCTCCATCTTTTCTGGCCCGAGGTCCTGGAGGAAGAGGCCTCGGAAAAACCGCTGCTCGGGACGGTCGGCGCCTGGCTGGTCGTCCTGGCCACCCTGTTCGGCCTGGTGGGACAGTATGTCCTGCCCCTGGAACCATCCCGTTGGGGTTGGCTGGCCTCCCTCCTCATCCTGGGCGGCAGTCTGCTCCTCTGAGCCGTTTGCCGGATCGCTCCATGGAAAAGGCCATCGATTTCCAGGATCTGACTTTTACTTACCGGGGGGGAGACCATCCGGCCCTGGACCATTTGAAGGCCGCGGTGCCGTCCGGCCAGTGGCTGGTCGTCATGGGTGAGGAGGGTGCGGGGAAATCGTCCCTTTGCCTCAGTCTCAACGGGTTGATCCCCCGCTTTTTCAAAGGCGATTATCAGGGTCGGGTGCTGGTACACGGCCGGGAAGCAGGCCTAAGCAAGGTGGCCCATCTTTCCCGGACCGTAGGACTGGTCCTCCAGGATTTCGAGGCCCAGCTTTTTTCCAGCACGGTGGAACTGGAGATGGCCTTCGGCCCGGAAAACCACGGGCTTCCCCGCACGGAAATAGCCAACCGGATCGGGAAGTACCTGGGACAGGTGGGCTTGACCGGCAAGGAAAAACGGGAACCGGCCTCCCTGTCGGGGGGAGAGATGCAGCGGCTGGCCATCGGCTCGATCCTGGCCATGGAACCGAAAATATTGGCCCTGGATGAACCGACTACCGATCTGGATCCGGAGGGCCGGCGTGAGGTGTACAGCTTGGCCCGGCAGTGGCGGGACCGGGGGCATACCGTGGTCCTGGTCGACCAAGACCCTGAGGAAGTCATGGAGGCCGATCGGGTCTGGCTGCTCCAGGGGGGGAAGATTCTGGCCGACGGCCGTCCCCCCGATCTTTTGACCAACGCGGCCTTGTGCCGCCGGGCCGGCCTGCGGGCCCCGGCCCTGCCGGAACTTTTT
>JALOOY010000017.1 GCA_025454185.1 Thermodesulfobacteriota bacterium | reverse complement strand
GTCATGACCCCGGTTTTTCCGTGCTCGGCCGGAAAGGCCACCAGGGCGAAGCCGGCGATCATGTTGCCGTTGATCACGTAATTATACCGGCCACCGGGGACACGGCTCCCCTGGCCGGTCAGGATGCGGAAGTAGTAGCCGTGGTAGGGATCGCGGGGCTGCCGCCCCCCGCCCAGGAACTCGGCCACCAGGGGACCAAAGGGGCTCTCTTCACCGCCCGCCAGGGCGGGGTCCCAGTAGAGGCCGTCCTGCTTCCCGGGGGAGCTGGTGAGCCGCCGGGCGAATTTGCGCACCCCGCTGTCGTCCCGGACTTTGGCGGCATACTGGCGCTGGGCCGCCAGGTATTCCCGGCAGACCGAAATGGCGTTCAGTTCGTTCGCGCCGATGCGCCGGTTCACGATCTCCTCCAGGCCCTCCGCCGTATTGAAACGCCAGGCGTCCCCGCTGCGCACCAGTGGGATCGGAAAAGGCCAGGCCTCCGGACCGAGGATCAGGACTATCCGGTCCTCCCCGTCTTTCCGCAGGGTCAGGGCCTTCTGGGCGGCCTGGTATAAACGCTGCCGGCCTTCGCGGGCATCGGCCTTGTTCTTGGCGAGCAGCCGGTCGGCGTAGGCGCTGCCGAAAAGGGTGGTCAACGCGGCCTGGTCGTTGTCCTTGAACGCCACCAGCAGGGCCTCCACGGCCGCCTCGGGCGTCGGGAAGGGCAGTGGCCCCTCCGCCGGCGCCGCCGCCCCTTGTCTGCCGGTCAGCAAAAGTAAAAGCACCAGGAAAGCTATCATCTTTATAGGGTTCGAATACGGAATGATAAGGGTTTCGTTTGGTTTCATCCTTTTCTCCATAAAGAATTTTGAGCCGGAGTCCCCCGGTTCAAAAATATTCGTTGTCGGCCCGCAGGGGTCGGCGGTAAAAATGGACATCGGCGCGGTTCCTACCTGCGCCCGCCGCCGCCGCGCCCGCCCCCGCCGCCGCGGGAGAAACCGCCACCGCCGCCACCGCGGGACCCGCCGCCGCTGTAACTGGAGCCGCCACTGCGATATCCGCCGCTTCCGGAGCTGTATCCCCCGCTCCCGCGTGAATAGTCGCCACCGGCGCGGCTCTGCATACCCCGGCTGGAATCCCGCATGGCCTCCGAACCGCGCCCGACGTTGCCAAAGTCGTCGCCCCGGGAAACCCCACCGCCGCTGTAACCGGGCCGCGACCCGGCCGGCTGGCCGGCAGGGCGCCCGCCGCTCACGTCACCCGGCCGTTTTTGTGACTGCCACTGGGAGCCCCCGCCCTGGGCGCTCCCCCGTTGCTGCGCTTGTTGCCGAGCTTGGTCACCCCGCTGTTGGGCTTGCTCCGTTCTCTGCTGGCCTTGCTGGCGGGCCTGGTCGGCTCTTTGCTGGGCGTTCTGCCGGGCCTGGTCGGCCCGCTGCTGATACTGGGCATTGTCCCGGTTGATGTTGAGGTTGTCGGTGCGGTTGACGTTCACATTATAATCGACATGGCCGTGGTTCCAGTTTACGGCCCAGGCGGTGGCCGCCCCGAAAAAGATCCCCGTGGCGATAGCCGCCCCCGCAGGGTACGGATAGTAATACACCGGGTAAGGGTTCGGGTAGTAGGAATAGACGGGCGCCGAAGAGTAGACCACCACCGTACTCGGCTGGTATTGGGGCACGTAGATCACTTCGGGATTGGCCGGGACGACCTTGATGATCTCTTTCTCTTTCACCACGATCTGTTTGTCGTCGGTTTTCAGGTTTCCGGCGTTGTAGACCCTGGCCCGGAAGGTCTGGATGGCCTTCATGACCTCCGCCTGCTGGCTCACCACCGCCTCGCCCAGGTCCTGGGTCCAGTTGAGGTCATTGCTCATCATGGCCACCACCTCGGGGTAGTTGAGCAGGGAGCGGACGCTCTCGTTCCAGCGCGGGTCCGGCTGGAGCTTGGAATCTTTTTTAAGCTTCTGGAGGAAGCGGTCCGCCTGGACGATTTCCAGCGGGAAAGTGGAGGCCGGCAGGACGATGGCCAGCAGGTCGTCCGGATAGAGGGCGATCCGACCCACCAGGTCCTCGAGCTGCTTTTCCGACAGCCGGACCGGGGGCGGTCCCTCCCCGGCAATGGGGGCCTGCGCGTGGCTCGGCGTCACACCGGCCAAGCCCATGAGCAGGCCCACCAGAATTACAATAAGAATTCGTTGCTGCATGTTGTTCTCCCTTCCCAAGGCTTCGACGATCCGGCGGCATCCTCACAATCAGGTTCCCACTCCCAGTCGGCTAAAGCCAATGTTTACGTCCCTTTCCAAGACGACGCTGGGCATTTGATTTTAGGGTAATATGAATCTTTCCTCAGAGCAATGGGAAATTGCAATTCATGCTCACCGGAAATCGTTGATCGTACTGCCGGGTGCCTCATACTGTTGAACCTTGGCCTAGCGTGTCCGGAACCAGAGGCCCTTGAGAAATTTCCACTTGGGCCGCCACTGGAAAACACGACCACATAGATCAGGGCCTGGTAATAATCCAGGCTGTTCAGAGGTAGATAAAACGGTGGGCGTAGCCATCCATCTTCAACCTTCCCGAGATATGAATCTACGACCCTGCAGAATTTCACGAATAGCCGGGATTAGGTCGATCACTGCCCGGCGTTTTAAAACAAAGCCTTCAACCTCGGCAGCCGTCACCGCATCCAAGACGGTTTTTTCATCATGGAGACTCAGAATGATCACTTTGGTTGATGGATATCTATTCTTGAGCGCTCGTCCGGCATTATTTCCACTGGAAAAGGGAAACGAAAGGTCAACCACCACAACATCTGGCTTGGAATTCTCCAAGGCGTGCCACAGGGAAGTCTCATCGGCCACCATCAGAACCGTCTCGGCTTCTGTCTCCAGCAGATTACGAATGGCCCCGAGCACATTCACATGCTTATCGGCAAGGATGATCCGGATTTTTTTCACAGGCGCATCCATTAAAAACGATCGTCTTCCGGCTATAAAAGTTGGGTTGGGGATTGCCTGAAAGTCAGGTGAAAATAATTGTAGCCATAGAACGGGTGATAATAATACTGGGAAAATTACGAGGTTCGGAGGTGAAAAATTACCTGTTCTCCGAGGAAAAAAGGGGGGGATTGGCCGTGTCTTAGACAGAAAAAGGGTTGGGAAGGGTTAGAAGATTAGACGGAGATGAGGCCCTGCTTCACGGCATACTGGACCAGTTCGGCGCTGGTCTTGATGTGGAGGAGTTCCATGATCCGGTACTTGTGGAATTCAACGGTCCTGGCCGAAATATTCAGAAGGGCCCCGATCTCCTTGGCGGATTTACCTTCGGCCAGGAGCTGCAATACCTCCCTCTGGCGCGAACTCAGTTCGGCCGAGGAAGGTGCGGTTGGAAAACCTTTTCTCTGATAGGTGCGGATAAGGTCTCCGGCGATCAGGGGGGTTACGTAGGTTCGCCCCTGAAGGGCCTCCCGGAGGGCCGTGATCAGTTCCGTGGAGGCCGAGTGCTTTAAGACAAAGCCCGAGGCGCCGGCCTCGAAGGCGCCGGCGGCATAGGTAACGTCCGGATGCATGGTTAGAAACACGACCTTGATCGCTGGAGCTGTTTTTTTGATTTGTTGGACCGCGTCGATGCCGTTGAGCCGGGGCATGGAAATATCCGCCACAATCACATCGGGACGAAGTTTGGCCGCTTGCGCCACCAAGGCTCGGCCGTCTTCCACAGTCCCCACCAGTTCAAACTCCGGCTCCAGGAGGCCCTTTAATCCCTCGAGCACAATTTTGTGGTCATCGGCCAAAAGAATTCGCGGTTTTTTCATTCTCCGATCCTCTTTGATCCAAAAGGTACTCTTACGATGATCAGGGTACCTTCACCGGGTCGAGACTTGATGGAAAATTCGCCGGCAATGAGCCGTACGCGTTCGCCCATGCTCGAGAGTCCCAGGCCCGGTGCTTTCCGCCCCTCAGTTAAATCAAATCCGATGCCGTTATCCTCAACGGAAAGCCGGATTTCCTGGGCAGAGCCTTTCAAGGAAACAGTGATCTGCTCGGCGCAGGCATGCTTGGAAATGTTCCTCAAACCCTCCTGGACAATCCGGTACAGAGTTAAAGAGACATCCTTCCCGAGATCGGGCGGGACATTTTCGTGGCTAAAGAAAATAGGAATCCCTTCCCTCGCCAGAAAAGCATTGCACTCGGACTCAATAGCCCTGACCAGGCCCAGATCGTCCAGGATGGACGGGTGAAGCTGGCGGGCCAGTCCGTTGATATCCCCGGCAACGCTAACCAGTTGGTACTTCATCTGCTCCAACTTTTCCTTGCAGGAATCCGGACTCCCCGCGAGCTGCTCTTCCAGTTTTCCCGCCTCGATGGAGAGGACCGCCAGCCGCTGGGTGAAATCGTCATGGAGTTCACGGGCCAGATGGCGCCGCTCTTCCTCCTGTGCCGAAATCAAACGTCCGGTCAGTTCCCGAAGATCGGCCTGATTCTGACGCAGGGCCCTTTCATTTTCCTGCAGGGCCTGCAAGGCCTGCTTGTACTCGGTTACGTCGCGGGCGGAGGCATAAAGCAGCTTTCCGGCCGGGGAGGAACTCCATTGCAGCCAGCGATAGCTGCCGTCCCTACAGCGGTAACGATTATCGAAAGCATATACTTTCTGCCGGGAGGCCAAAGCAGAAAAAGCCGCCCGGGTGCCTTCCAAATCGTCGGAATGGATGAGGTCGAAGAACGGCCGGGCCATGAGTTCTTCGCGGGTATAGCCCAGTATCCTTTCCAAGGCGGGATTCATGCGCAGAAAGTAGCCGTCGGTATTCGCAATGCATAGCACGTCGAGGGTGACGTTGAAGAATTGATCCAGTTCCTCGGTTTTTTCACGCAGCGCCACCTCGGCCGTTTTTTTTCGCCGCCGCTGTGCCAGCAACCCAGTTACCAGAGCGGTCTGAGCCAGCAGGATCGCCAGACCCCCGAGGACAAATTCCTTGTATTCGCTCCAGATGGTTTTGGGACGATTCAGAACGATGCTTCCGGGGGGGAGGCTTTTCTCCTCCAGCCCCCATCGCTGCAACTGTTCCCAGTCAAATAAGGACAGGCGGGGGGCCGGTGTCATGGTAACGGGTTCCCTGGGGGGGTTACCGCCCAGGATCTCCAGAGCCAGTTCGACGGTCCGTTCCGCTTCGCGACCGAAACTCGGCATGCTGCCGCCGACTATGCCCTTGTTTCCTATCAGAGAGTCGTAGAGACCAAAGACAGGCGCCTTGGCGGCCCGGCTGATGTTGCGGACTACGTCGGGAGGTCGATAGGTCCTTCCCTGCGGGTCGGCCGAAAAGATGGTAAACAAGATGGCGGCCCCGGAGGCCAGCGCGGCAGAACTTTTGAGCACCTCCTCTAGGGGCAATGCGCTAACATACTCTATCTTCAATTGTCCCTGCCAGGCCGCCAGACTGCGGCGCACGGTTTTTTCAAGTCCCCTGTCCAGAAGGCCGCTTCCGCTGACCACCACCAGGGTGCGGGTGTCCGGAAGGAGGCTGAGGATGTTTTTTACGGTGGCGTCGGCATTAATCGAAAAAGGCAAAATGACAAAGGGGCGCCCAAGACCCTCCATCAGGCGGAATTGTCTGGTCCGGAAATCCTCATTGGTCAGGAACTCGGGATCAGCGATCACGTTGATCACCGGGACACCCGGGAAAAGATTTCGGCCTTCCTCGACCAGAAAGCTTAGAGCAGGGCTGTGCAAGGCAATGATCAGGTCGACCGGGTTTTTGCCGTACTTGCGATCGAGATAACCGACGATGGCCCGCCGGTGTTCCGGATCAGGGTGTTTGGACAGGTCCAGGAATTCGTAATGGAGGCGGTTGGCATCCAGTCCGGCTGCGGAAAATTTTTTTTCAAGAACCGGATCCATAACAAGATACGAGGCGATTTCGTAACTGTAGGCGTGGAGCAACAAAATGGTCTTATTGGAAAAATCGGTCCCGGCTATGGCGGCGATCGCAGGGGACTCGGTGGCGGAACCGGCCACGGCGCCGGGTGCTGCCGTCGATTGGCCCCTAAGCGGGGCACCGGTAATGATTAGCATCAGGATAACAAGGGATAGCCGGACGGGCATTATCTGTTTCTCGTCAGCATGGAGATTGGGTCAGGGGTCTATCGCCCCGGGGCGTATTGTTTAAGGTTCGAGCCTCTTATCAGGGGAGAGGGCCGCCCCGGTCCCCTCCCCCGCAAGCGCCGCGCCCGGTCCCCCACGTCTGCCGCCGTCTCCGCTGCCGGCTTCCCCCCGCAATTATTCTTCTCCCAGAAATCGATAGAGCAGTCCGCCGATAACGGCCCCGGCCAGCGGGGCCACCCAGAAAAGCCAAAGCTGGGCCAGGGCCCAGCCGCCTACGTACAGGGCAACCCCGGTACTGCGGGCGGGATTTACGGAGGTGTTGGTCACGGGAATGCTGATCAAATGGATCAGCGTCAAGGCCAAACCGATGGCGATGGGGGCCAAGCCCTGGGGAGCCCGTTTATCGGTGGAGCCGAGGATGATCACTAAAAACATGAACGTCAACACCACCTCGGCCACCAGGGCGGACAGCAGCGAGTAGCCCCCCGGAGAATGGTCGGCGTAGCCGTTCGAGGCAAAACCCGCCGCCAGGTCGAATCCGGCCTTGCCGCTGGCGATGACGTACAACACACCGCCGGCCGCAACGGCCCCCAGCACCTGGGCCACGATATAGGGCAGCAATTCCCGGGACTCAAAACGGCCCCCCACCCACAGGCCGACGGATACCGCCGGGTTCAAATGACAGCCGGAGATGTGGCCGATGGCGAAGGCCATGGTCAATACGGTCAGGCCGAAGGCCAACGATACACCCATAAGTCCAATACCCACATTGGGGAAGGCAGCGGCCAGGACCGCGCTGCCACACCCGCCCAGGACCAACCAAAAAGTTCCCACAAATTCAGCGCCGTACTTTTTCATGTTTTTCTCCTTTCCCTGGCCTGAACCGGCCGGTAAGTTAAACTATATTACCTTTGGAAGAAAAGGACCACCACCAACCGTACCGTTGGGCAGTTATTTATAGACCTGCTCCCTCGCTTTCCGGGTGGCTTCCTCCGCCTCCAAGGTCAGCCGGTAGGCCACGTAGTATTTGTAGATGTTGCGCACGTAGGTGGTGGTCTCCTGTCCGATCTTCTCGGCCACCACCAGCTCCACGTTGTTGAACCACTTGTCGGGGTCCAGGCCCCGCTGCCCGGCCAGCTTGCGCATCTTGGCCATGTTGCCGGGGCCGGCGTTGTAGCTGGCAAAGGCAAAGAGGGGCCGGTTGCCCTCGCTGAAATGGGCATCGGCAAAATAGCGGGTCATCAACTGGTCCAGGTACTTGGTGCCGGCGTGGATGTTCGGTTCGGTGATGCGGATGTCGCCCACCTTCAGCTCCCTGCCGGTCCGGGGCATGACCTGCATGACCCCGATGGCCCCCACCTGGCTCTTGGCCTTCTGGTTCAGTTGGGACTCCTGATAGCCCTGGGCGGCGAGCATCAGGGGGTCAAACTGGTAGCGGTCGCCGTATTTTTTGAACAGCTCGATGGTCTCCTCAAACCGTTTCAGTTCTTCCGCCGCGGTGGCGTCTTTCATCTGCTTGACCCGTTTCAGGTACTGCCGGTGCCGGAATTCGAGGACCCCCTGCTTCTTCAGAAATTTGTGGTAGAAGTCCTCGAGGGCCGCCCGCAGCTGGGGGCTCTCCTTGCGGATGGCCCAGCCGGTGTGGCCCGCGGTCCGCAGCTTCGCTTCGCGGGCAGGCCGGATCCGGGGTAAAATCTGCCCCCACATGCGCGACTTCCAACTGTCCACGATAATGGCCTCCAGCAGGCCGGCGTTGAGCATTTCCAGCATATCTTCGTCTTCCAGGGTGTCCGGGACCGGAACCGGTATGGCCTCCGGCCGGCCTTCCTCCTTGAACCGCTTGTTCAATGCCTGGAGGCTTTCGTAGTAGCTGCTGGAAGGGCGCACGTGGACCCTTCGTCCCGACAGGTCCCCCACTTTCTCGACCGGGGCCGACTTGGGCCCCGTGACCACGATCTCGGATATCCCCTTCTGGTCTTCCGGGGCGACAAAATCCACGAGTTCCAGCCGCTCGGGCGTGACGGTCAGGTTGCCGGCGGCGATGTCCCCCAGTCCGGCCGCCACGTCCGGTAAAAGCCGGTCGCGGGTCGTCGGGATCATGTAGACCGTGACCGGCCGCTTGCCGGTCTGGTGCTGCCTGTTGATGTAGCGTTCGAAATCGCGCACCGTGTCGGCCACGAGTCCCCGCTCCTGGCCCTTGTCGTTGAAATAGAGGGTGCGGCTGTAAGGGACCAGCACCCGGATCATGCGCCGGGCCAGCATCCGGTCGAAATCCCCTGTCCAGGGCTTGTTGCCGATGGTCAACTGGCGCCGGGGTTGCTTATCGACTACCGCTTTTTCCGCCGGCGGTTTCGCCGTTTGCCCCGTGGCCGGGGAAGCGGTAAGGCCCAGGAGGGTCAGGGCCACTAAAACCGTAACGGATATTTTCAGGGATTGAAACAATGAGGTGATCATGTTTTTATTTCCTTCATCCCGTCGTCTTTCTATTCTAAGTTGCGCGTTATTCCGGCAGCAGCACCTGAAATCCCTCGGCTGCGGCGGCGTTGTTCAGCCTATGATCAAAAGAGGAAAAGAACAGGTCCAGACCGGCGTCCTGCCTTATCATTTTGGCCGAAGAGAGGTGCACGGCGTCAAAACCTCTCAGGCCGTATTTTCCGACCAGGACCCCGGCTTCCATTTCATCGAAGTCGACAACGACATATTTTCGCCAGTCCTCGACGAACCCGGCCGTCAATTTTTCATAATCCGGCTTGGAGAAATCACCTTGTTGATAACGCCGGTGAAAAGCGGAAATAGTCTCCGGGTGAGCCACCCGGCAGGTGGCCACCAGTTCGGCATCTTCAATCCACTCTTTCACCACAACGGTATGCGCTTCCTCCACGTAAAGTTTAACCAGGCTGCTGGTATCCAGATAAAGGATCAACGACGGTCCTCAACAACGGTTTTGGAAAGGGCCTTGCCCTTGATGCGGACGCCGCCCAGGCCGGCGGGCTTCCCTCCCGACCAGGTGGCCTTTCCTTTGCGGATCAGGGATTTTACCGCTTGTCTTCCCCGGGAAAGGGGCACCATCAAGGCCACATCCTTTCCGTGATCGGTAATGACGATTTCCTCCCCTGCACGCGCCCGGGCAATAAAACGGCTCAGCCCGGACTTGAGCTCTTTGACACCGACTGAAATCATACCCACCTCCAGGGTCAATTGTAACTACAATTTACCATAAAAGGGGACACCTTGGCAACTTCAAATCAAACCCACGAACCAGTCCATGTTGCGGCCCGTTACCACAAACTTGCCGTCTTTGGAGGTGTGCGCCACCCGCGGCTCAATACAGCGAAAGCGGAAGCAGGCAAATATTTGCCGGATGACGTGAAATCGCTGGAAGGCGCTCTGGCGGCAGCGAAGGAAAAATTCGCCAAGGGCGATTACAAGGCTGTCGGCGGCGAAGCCCAGGGGCTCGTCGGCAAAGCGAACGACCTGGTTGCCTCCGCCAAGACCAAGAAGGAGGAATTGACCAAAAGCTGGACGACCCTCAGCGAGGGACTGCCCAAGATGGTCGGGGCCGTCCAGAGCCGGGTGGATATCCTCTCCAAGGCCAAGAAGCTTCCCGCCAACCTCACGGCCGAGAAATTCGCCGCGGCCAAATCCGGGCTGGCCGCCGCCACCGCGGATTGGGCCAAGGCGCAGGAAGGCTTCAAGTCCGGGAACCTGGCCGATGCCGTCGCTCTAGCCAACACGGTCAAGGGTAAGGCCGTCCAGGCCATGGAAATCCTCGGGCTTCCCGTTCCCCCCGCGGCGAAATAAATCAACCATTGCCCGTTGGAGAGGGGCCTATCCCGATTCAGCCATCCTTCGTGCTGAATCGGGCAGGCCCCTCTCCTCGTTCTGCCCTCCCGAACAATTCCCTGTATCTCCGGCTCCGGTCGACCTTCAGGCCGGGGATCGCCCCAGCGTTTC
>JALOOY010000457.1 GCA_025454185.1 Thermodesulfobacteriota bacterium | reverse complement strand
CCGGATTAAAACCCCCCTGACCACCAACGAACGGATCCGCCTGGTCTTTCAGGAACTGGGGCCGACCTTTATCAAGTTCGGCCAGGTCCTGAGCATGCGGCCGGACCTGGTCCCCGGTCCTCTGCTCATGGAATTGAAAAAGCTGCAGGACAAGGTCCCCCCGGCGCCGACCAACCCGGTGCGGGTCCTGCTGACCCAGACCCTGCAGCGTCCTCCCGAAGAAATTTTTTCGGAGTTTGACTGGCAGCCCCTGGGCTCGGCCTCCCTGGCCCAGGTCTACCGGGCCCGGTTGGCGGAGGGCGATTTGCCCGTGGCCGTAAAAATTCAGCGTCCGGGCATTCGGCCCCTGATCTATGCCGACCTCGATATCCTGGGCTTTATTGCCGAACGACTCAACGAACTGCGCAATTATGAGCTCTACAATTTCCCCGGCCTGGTGGAAGAGCTGCGCTATAGCCTGATCCGCGAGCTCGATTTTTCCCGCGAAGCCCGGAACATGAAGATTTTCAAAAAGAACCTGTCGTTTCCGGAACTGATGTACATCCCCGAAGTCTACGAAGCCTTTACGACCCCCTATGTGGTCACCATGGAATTGGTAGAGGGCACCCGGCTGGACCAGTTGTCGGACCCGGGACTGGACCGGCAGACCCTGGCCCGCAACGGCGCCCGCATCATGCTGGATCAAATGCTGCGCTACGGCTATTTCCACGCCGACCCCCATCTGGGCAATCTGCTGGTGATGAAGGACGGCCGGCTCTGCTTCCTGGACTGGGGCCTGACCGGCCGCATTACCCGGGAAATGCGGGAACGCCTGATCGAACTTCTCAAGGCCCTGATCGAAAAAGACAGTGAGACCGTATTGCGTCTGGTCCCTTACCTCTGCGCCGAAGTCCCGGCCGACCTGCGGACGGCCCGCCTGGAACGGGACATCCTGGACCTGATCGACGCCTACTACGGACTC
The DNA here is from genome assembly GCA_025454185.1 of Thermodesulfobacteriota bacterium. Taxonomy (GTDB): domain Bacteria; phylum Desulfobacterota; class RBG-13-43-22; order RBG-13-43-22; family RBG-13-43-22; genus JACRCK01. The sequence goes on along the minus strand of JALOOY010000457.1, from coordinate 1,980 downwards.
TCGCTGCAGGAGGTGCAGATCGGTCCACTGATGCTGGATTTGATGAGCCTGCTCAAAGAGCACCGCCTGCGGGTTCGCTCGGACTTCGCCCTGCTGGGCCGGGCCTTGATGTCTCTGGAAGGATTGGGGCAGGAACTCTATCCCCGCTTCAACACCGTGGAGGAGGCCCGGCCGCTGCTGGCCGAACTCGTCCGGGAACGCTGGTCGGTCCGTCACATTTCCGAGACGGTGCAGCGGCAGATCTGGGACCTGTCCGACTTATTGAACGACCTGCCGGCCCGGTTGAAGGCCTTTTTCTGGAAGGTGGATCAGGGAGATCTGACCCTTACCTTTCGCCATACAGGCCTGCAGGGCCTGAAGGATACCCTGGAAACCATCAGCAACCGGGTGACCATCGGGATCATCATCGCGGCCCTGATCGTGGCTTCTTCCATGATCATCACTACGGGGGTCAAGCCGCTGCTTTTCGGATTCCCGGCCCTGGGGGTGGTGGGCTATCTGGTCTCGGGGCTGCTGGGACTGTGGTTGGTTTTTAACATTTTGAGGAAACGGAAATTTTGATACGAAAATAAAAAACGTCTCTAAATTTTGGCGTTTAGCCGTCATGCCGGACTTGATCCGGCATCCAGGTAACCCAAAGCTCCAACTGGACTGGATCCTGGCTTTCGCCAGGATGACGACCGAACAAGTTTTCATGCTTCGCGGGTGCCTGCTGCAGTTGAACAGGGGGGGTAGTGCAGCAGTTAAAGAAAAGGTGGGTAGGGAGTGGTGACGAATAGCTTTAGAGACCACTACCCCGGTATCCCATATCTCCGGCTTGACGAGTCTGCTATATATACGGAGGATTAAGAATTACTTACTAATCGGAAAGGAGAAATCTGTATGCATCACAAAAGGATCAGCAAGATTGTGGCTCGGGAAATACTGGATTCCCGCGGCAATCCCACGGTAGAAGCGGAGGTCTGGGTGGAGTTGGGCGTGCACGGCTGGGCGGCCGTACCCTCCGGGGCTTCCACCGGGGAGCACGAGGCCCTGGAACTGCGGGACGGGGATAAAAAACGCTACCTGGGCAAGGGGGTGCGCAAGGCGGTAACCAACATCCAAAAATACATCGCCCCCAAATTGACGGGCTGGGAGGTCGATGACCAGGTGGGCCTGGACCGGGCCATGATTGAACTGGACGGTACGCCGAACAAGGGCAAGCTGGGGGCCAATGCCATCCTGGCCGTTTCCATGGCCGCGGCCCGGGCCGCGGCCCAGTGTGCGGAACTGCCCTTGTATCGTTATCTGGGCGGCACCCAGGCCAAGCGGCTGCCCCGGCCCATGATGAACATCATCAACGGCGGCATGCACGCCGGCAACAACGTGGACCTGCAGGAGTTCATGATCGTGCCCACCGGCGGAAAAACCTTTGCCGAGGCCCTGCGTATCGGGGTGGAGGTCTTCCACGCCCTGAAAAAGGTCCTGGCCGAGAAGGGCTTGAACACCGCCGTGGGAGACGAGGGCGGCTTTGCCCCGAATCTGGCTTCCAATCAGGAAGCGGTCGAAATCATCCTGACCGCCATCCAGAAGGCCGGTTACAAACCCGGCAAGGATGTGTCCCTGGCCCTGGACTGCGCGGCCAGTTCCTTCTATGAAAAAGACCGCTACGTCTTCAGCCGTTCGGACGGGAGCCAGAAGAGCTACGCGCAGATGGTCGATCTATACAGCGAATGGATCAAAAAATACCCCATCCTCTCCATCGAGGACGGCCTGGCCGAGAATGACTGGGCCGGCTGGAAACTGCTGACCGACACGCTGGGGAAAAAATGCCAACTGGTAGGCGACGATATCTTCGTAACCAACACCGAGCTGCTGGGCCGCGGGATCCGGGAAGGGGTCGCCAACTCCATCCTGATCAAACTGAATCAGATCGGGACAGTGACCGAGACGCTGGCGGCGATTCAAATGGCGCAGCGGGCCGGTTATACCACCGTGATC
>JALOOY010000456.1 GCA_025454185.1 Thermodesulfobacteriota bacterium | reverse complement strand
CGGTATCCAGCATACTGGCGCACTGGGGACAGGCCACAACCAGGATCTCGGCTCCGGCGGCCGCGGCTTCCCGGACCCGGACCCGGGCCGGGCTGTCCGGTCCGCGGCCGAGGATCTCGGTGAAGAAGTTGCCGCCGCCCCCGCCGCAGCAGAGGGCATCGGCCCGGGCGCGGTCCAGTTCGATCAGTTCCAGGCCGGGGATCGCACCCAGGAACTTGCGCGGGGCCTGGTACTCCTTTTGGTATCTTCCCAGAAAACAGGGATCGTGAAAGGCGACCCGCTTGGGTGAAGTGAGCGGTTTGGGTTGGGCCTGGCGAGCCAGGCGGGCCAGTATCTGGCTGTAGTGGTAGACCTCGAAAGTTTCGCCCAAGAGGGGATATTCCTCTTTGAGCACATGATAGGCGTGCGGTGAAAGGGTAATGATTCGCTTTACCTCCCGGCCCCGGAATTTTTGGATATTGCGCTCCGCCAGGTTTTGAAAAAGCCCTTTTTCTCCCAGGTCTCGGATCTCGCTGCCGTCGCAGGGTTCGTCCGCACCTAAGATGCCGAATTCGACCCCCCAGGCCCGGAGCAGGGCGGCCGCGGCCCGGGCCATCTTTTGCCCCAGTTCATCGAAGGCCCCCACGCATCCGGATAGAAAAAGAAATTCCTGGCCGGAATAAGGTGCCAGGCCCAGGCCGTCGGCCCAGTCGCCCCGGGCCGCCTCGGGCTGCTTGTAGGGATTTCCGTAGAGCTGCAGGGACTTGAGGGTGTCCCTGACCGGGGGAGGGACCAGGCCTTGGTCCACCAGCGCCTCCCGCCCGGCCAGGAAGGCCTGGACCAGATGGTCCCTGAACTTGTCGAAGACGCAGTGCGCCACGCAGTTGCCGCAAGTGGCGCAGGAATAGAGGATTTCGGCCAGACGCGGAGTGGTCTGGATTTCCCCATTGAGCCAGCCCCGCAGCAGCCACAGGCGGCCGCCCGGCGAGAAGGTCTCGAAACGATAATTCAAATAGGAAGGGCAGTTCAGGTCCTGGTAATTCCCCGGCAGCTTGCAGTAGCCGCAGCGGAAACAGCGGTGCAGGATTTCGGCGTATTCCATCAGTCCACCTCCCAGTTTCCCGGATTCATGATCCGGTTGGGATCCAGGGCAGCCCGCAGGCGGTTCATCAGATCAAAGGTTTGGGGGTCCATTTTCTGGAGTATCCGCTTCTGGGCCGGGGCCTCGGCCTTCCAGGGGATGCCGCCCAGCTCCAGGACGAGGGCATTGGTTTCCTCCAGGGCCTCCTGGGCGCGCCGGACGTCGGCGGCGTCGGCCCGGTTGAAGGGATAGGAAAAATAGAACATCATGCAGTGGCCCGGGCCGATGATGCGGGCCCCGGTGGCACCACGATGCCCTGGCGATAGGCCTGGGGAAAACAGGACACGGGCATGATGCCCCCCACGTATTCGAACCCCCCGCCTTTTCGCACATCCGCGAAACGGGTCAGGGAGGTTTGCGGTGTCTCCAGCAGGCCTTTTTTCATGGGCGGCGGGAGGGGCATGAAGCCGCCGATCTTTTGATCCCGGTATTTCTGCAGGGAGGCGCGGATCGCCTTTTGTTTCCAGACCAGCTCCGCGGGGCTGTCCGCCCCGTAGTTGATGTTCACGTGCTGAAAGCCGCGGGCCCAGTCCGGTTTGGGAGCCATCCAGGCGGTCAGGTCCTCGGCCACCTGGAGGTCGGCCAGGCGCCGGATGATGTCCGGGACCAGGTCCGGGTCCTCGACCACGAACATTTCCACATCGTTCAGGGAGCGGTTGGGAAAGAGCTTGACGGCCAGTTTGGTCACGATGCCGGTGGTCCCGAACCAGCCCAGGAAGAGGCCGGCCAGGTCCGGCAGGGGGGCCCGGCCGAACCAGTAAGGTGAAGCGGAGCAGGAGCCGATGCGGGCCACCTCGCCGGTGGGCAGCACGACCTCCAGGCCGTTGAGCATATCGGAATGGAACCCGGCGGCATGGGAGAGGTGGCCGGAGCCGTGAATGAGGATGTTGCCGGCCAGGGTGGCGATAGGCGGGGCATCGGGAATGGAATGTTTGAGCCGGGGATGGTGTTTCTGGAGATGGGCCTGCAGCATGCCCTGGGAGGTCCCGGCCTCGACCAGGGCGTAACGGTTGGCCTCGTCGACCTCCAGGATGCGGTTCAGGCGCTTCAGGTCCATTACGATGCCGCCCTTCAGTGCCCGGGTCAGTCCGGACAGGACCAGACCGCCGCCCAGGGGCACGATGGGGATCTTTTCCCGGTTGGCCAGGAGGACCACCTGCCGGACCTCCTCCGTGGAATCGGGCAGGACCACCCAGTCCGGCCGGCGGGCCTCCATGGTGCCGGGGTCCCGGGCGTAAATAAAAAGCTCTTCCGGATGGTTGGAAACGTATTGGGGGCCGACGATCCGGGACAGTTCCTCCAGAATCTTTTCCATGACTTCATCCTCCCAGCATGACTTTCTCGCCCAGGGCATACTGACATAATTCGCTCATCAGGATGGGCATCATCCCCCGGTTGGCCGCCGCCTCCCCCAGGGTGAAGAAACAGAAAGGGCAGTTGAAGACGCAGAGGCCGGCCCCGGAGGCCTGCATGTCGTCCAGGTTCCTTTTCTGGATGTCTTCCACCTGGTCGTCCCGCTGCATGGCCTGGAGCACGCCCCCGCAACAGAGGGCGTTTTCGCCGTCGTACTCCCTTTGGACCCGCTCGACGCCCACCCGCCGGAAGATCTCGTCCACCAGGGGCTGGGTCTCCGGGATCAGCCGGTTGGAGCAGGGACGCTGGTAGGCGGCCTTCAGGCCGATGGGCCGGATTCGGTCCTTGAGGGCCTCCAATCTCTGGATCAGGTATTCGAAAAGGTGGATCGGCCGGAAAGGGACGGTAATGCCGAAGGCGGGGGCCAGTTGGGTATAGGTGCCGTAGCATTCGTCGTGGTAGCAGATCACTTCTTCCCGGTCGTTCTCTTTAAGATAAAAGTTCCAGAGGGTGTCGATGACCTTGGGCAGACGCTCCCGGATGACGGAATTCTTGGCAAAATGGAGCCACATGATGTTGCAGAAGATGTCGCTGCCTACTACGGTGGAAACACCTTCATATAGTTTCCCCCGGATGGTCTTGGCGAGCATGGGGAAATAACAGAGGTCCAGGATCGGTCCGGGAAGCTTTTCCGGCGCGGCGCGGCCCTTGGGGGTCATCATGGCCACCTGCTGCTTGGTCAGGGGAATGGGCACGGGCCAGATGCCCTGCCGCTCCTGCTCTTCCACGATCTGGTAATAGGGGTGATTGCCGTAGGGGCAGTATTCCTCGCAGGCATAGCAGGTGAGGCAGTCCCGCAGGACCCGCGAGTCCCGGCCCTCCAGGATCTTGAGCCGCTCCTCCCTGGCCGCTTCCAGGTCCAGGCGGATATGTTGACACTTCATCAGGCAGTCGACGGTCGGACATTGCCGGCATAATTCGGGTTGAAATTGTAATGAAGTCAAGGCCATTCTCCTTTTTTATTCGACCAGGAATTGATAAAAAAAGCCCCATTTTTTTAATAAAATGGGGCTCACTTTTCTGCTTTGGAGGCCACCTCACTTTCGTTTGCCGGGTTGGGTGGTTAACCCTGCAAAGGAAGGCCTTAAATGGCGCCTGCTCAAAATCTAAAAAATTGAAAATTCGATCATATCTTTAGCGTATTCGGGCAGAAAAAACAAGGCGGAATATTTGAAATCGCCTGAGCTTATTTCACGAGGAATGAAGGGCGCAAGGGGAATAACCACTTTAATCATCAGAAATCAACCGTTTCGCTCTTTTCCCCGGATCATTTCATTTTTAAGCTTCAGATATTCTTCCAGGGGATCTCTTTTTTTGGCCATAGCGGAGGTCTCAGCCCAGCGAGCGAAAAAATATCATCGGTCGAAGCTGCTTTATTGGCTGTCCATCGTCGAAAATAATATGATAGACAAAACCTTCCTTATATTCGATTTTTAAAACATCGTTCATATCCCACATGAAGCACCGACGAACCTTGAAATCTCAGGCATAAATTATCCCTATTCATTGTCCGTACTTTTTTGGTGTACATCATTCATCCGACCAATTCAGGTCTGAGGATCAAGAGTGCCTGCCCTTCATGCGGGCGGCCGTCGAGGATGGTACAGATGAGGCATGCGCCGGGGCAGGCCTGTTTTCCCCTTGACCCGTCTTTTTGCTTAGCCTATAATTTTATTTATAAACAAGTCCTTATCGAATTTTCTGACCTGCCATCAAAAAGTCTGACAAGAAATCCTGGGAGGAAGCACATGGCTGATATGGCAAGAAAGAAAGCAACCT
>JALOOY010000455.1 GCA_025454185.1 Thermodesulfobacteriota bacterium | reverse complement strand
CTTTCGGGAAGCTGGCCCGGCGCCTGGGCGGCAAGCAGGCCATTTTTCTGGCTTTGTCAATTTACTTAGTCATTACCGTACTGGCTTACCAGATGCGCACCATGCTCCACTTCTACCTGCTGGCCGTGCTGGTGGCCATGGTCCAGGGCGGCAGCCAGGCCCTGAGCCGGTCCCTGTTCGCCGCCATGATCCCCAGGCACAAATCATCCGAGTTTTTCGGCTTTTTCGGCGTCACGGAAAAATTCGCCGGCATTTTCGGTCCGGCCCTGTTTGCGGCCTTGACGGCGGTCACCCGGTCGGGCCGCAGCGCCATCCTCTCGGTGATCTTTTTTTTCGTGGTCGGGGCTGTTATCCTGTTTTTCGTGGACGTACCTGCAGGGCAACGGGCGGCCCGGGAGGCGGAGGAGCGACTCCACAGCGCCTAGCCAAGAAAATTTGAATTTAGCTTAAATTCGAAATCCGAGTTTCGGATTTAGCCAAACATCAGGTTTGGGACTCCAGATAAAGATGTCCTCTGAAAAAAAATCTCTTGGAAACCGTTTGATCCAGGTCCTTTCCTGGTTGATCACTACTATCTTTTACCGGATGGAAATCATCGGCGAGGGTATTCCGGAGGGGCCGGTGCTCCTGGTCATGAATCATCCCAACGCCCTGCTGGATCCGGCGGTCCTTTTGGCCGGCAGCCGACGACCGGTGCGTTTCCTGGCCAAATCCACCCTCTTTACCCGGAGTCCCCTCGGAGGGCTGGTCCGGCAATCGGGAGCCATCCCCGTATACCGCCCACGGGATTCCGGGGCTGCTATCACCCAGAATGTGATCATGTTTGCGGATGTGCAGGAGGCCCTGGGCCGGGGCCAGGCGGTGGGCCTTTTCCCCGAGGGGATCAGCCATTCCAGCGGTCGCCTGGAGCCGCTCCGTACCGGCGCGGCCCGGATCGCCCTGGAGGCCTTTCGGGAAGGGATTCCCCTGCGGCTGGTGCCCGTAGGGATCAACTACGAACGGAAAACCCTTTTTCGCTCCCGGGTGACCCTGATGTTCGGCACCCCTTTTTCCGGGACGGATTTGCTGAAAAATTTCCAAACCGATCCCCCCGGGGCCGTCCGGCTGCTGACGGAACGTATTTCCGAACGCCTGCGCTCCCTGATCGTGGAGGCCGACCCGCGTTTTGACGCCGACCTGGTGGCCCGGGCCGATCGCCTATACGCCGCCGCCCGCGGTCTGGCGGATAAGGCCCGGGAGCGGATCGAACGCCGGCAGACCATTGCCCGGGGTCTGGAGCGGTTGCGAACCGAAAATCCTGCTCTTTACGAACGGCTCTGGCTTAAGATGAGGGCCTACGACCGCCGGCTGCACCGCCTGAAGCTCAACGACCGGATTTTAGAAACTCCGGCCCCGACTTCGGTCATCATCAGTTTTATTCTGCGGGAGACCTTATGGGGCCTTCTTTTATTGCCCCTCTGCCTCGGCGGGTTCCTGGTCTGGTCTGTTCCCTATTACGCCACCGATGCCTTCATCCGCCTTACAAAACCTTCTCCGGATGTTACGGCCACGTACAAGGCCCTGTCGGGAGGCGTTTTCCACCTGAGCTGGTTCACCCTGCTGCTGGTTGGGGCCGGAGTCCTGTCCGGTTGGACCAGGGCGCTGCTGGTCTTTTTTCTAGCCCCTCTTGTCGGAATCCTGGCGCTTTTTGCCATCGAGCGGGAAACGGAAATCCTGGAAACGGTCAAGATCTTTCTGGCCGCCCGCCTGGTCCGCCAGGAAACGCTGGTTCGTTTTCGTAAGGGCCGCAACGAACTGGCCGATTTGATGGAAGAGGCTTATCGCTGGCTTCAGGCTGGCTCATCCAATTAATTGATTTTAAAATAATTTTCTGGTATGCTGGGAAAAATATAAAAAAGGCTGAATACACATGAACGAAAACGAAGACTATCCGGGGGATGTTGAACCCGATTTGCCTGAAACCGAATCCAAATCCTCTGGCGAAGCGCCTGCGGCTGGCCTTGAAGGAGATCAGCTCATCGAGCCGGCCAACGCCCTGCCGGAAATCGGTTTGGAGGACCTCTCCGAACCGCTCCGCCAGGCGGCGGCCAGGGCCGGCTGGAGCCGCCTCATGCCCGTCCAGGCCAAGGCCATTCCCTACTTTCTGGCCGGTCGGGACCTGATGATTCAATCCCAGACCGGAAGCGGCAAAACCGGCGCTTACCTCCTCCCCGTCCTGGAACGGATTGACCCGCACCGGGCCGTTTGTCAGGCCCTGGTGCTGGTACCTACCCGGGAACTGGCCCAGCAGGTGGGAAAGGAAGCCGAACTTCTGGGCGAAGCCCTGGGAGTCCGCTCCATTGCGGTCTATGGCGGGGTGGGCTACGGACCCCAGTTGGAAGCCTTTAAAAACGGGGCCCACCTGGTCATCGGCACACCGGGACGGATCCTCGACCATCTGCTGAAACGGTCCCTGACCCTGCAGCAACTGGAAGTCCTTATTTTCGACGAGGCCGACCGGATGCTCTCCATGGGCTTCTATCCGGATATGAAACAGGTCCAGGAATACTTGCCGGACCGGCGTATCAACGGCTACATGCTCTCCGCCACCTTTCCGGAATTCGTGCTGCGCCTGGCCCGTCAGTTTCTGCATGACCCCGAGTTCCTCAGTCTAAGCCGGGACCGGGTCCACGTGGCCGGGACCGAACATGCCTATTATATCGCCTCCGGCATGGATAAAGACCGGGCCTTGATCCGGATCATCGAGATTGAGAATCCGGTTTCAGCCCTGATCTTCGGCAACACCAAGAGCACCGTCCACTACCTGACGGTAGTGCTCCAGCGTTTCGGCTATGACGCCGACGAATTGAGCTCCGACCTTTCCCAGGGAGCGCGGGAAAAGGTCATGGAACGCATCAAAAAAGGGGAACTGCGTCTCCTGGTCGCTACGGACGTGGCGGCCCGCGGGATCGACA
>JALOOY010000454.1 GCA_025454185.1 Thermodesulfobacteriota bacterium | reverse complement strand
GGTCATGATTTTCAGATAATTGATGGTCTCTTCAAAGTCCTGGACGCGCAGGCCCCCGGACTGTTTCAGGGCCGCGTCCACCACCCGGTTGTCGGACAAGAGAGCCGCCGTATGGGAAAAGGCGATGGAGGCGCTCACGGGATTGATGTTGGACTTGTGGATGAGCACCGGTTTTTGGGCCGCGCTGAGGATCCCCATCAGCCGCCGGCCGTCGGTGAGCCCCTCCAGGTAGAGGCAGATGACTTCGGTCCCGGGGTCCGTGAGCAGGTATTCGAGCAGGTCGTTTTCGTCCACGTTCAGCTTGTTGCCCATGCTGGTGAATTTGTTGATGCCGATGTTCTCACTGCCCAGGAAGCCGATGTAGCTCAGCCCTACGCCGCCGCTCTGGGCCAATATGGAGATGTGGCCCAGACGCATCTCGCGATTGAGGTGCATGAAGGGCAGGCAGAGGCCGTTTTCCATGTTGATGTTGCCGATCCCGTTGGGACCGATAAAACGGATGTCATGACGCCGGGCCACGGCCAGGATTTCCTGCTCCAGGCTAGCCCGCTCCCGGGCGAATTCCCGGAAACCGCCGGATTCGATGATTACCCGGCGGATGCCCTTTTGACCGCACTGTTCCAGGATGGCCGGTACGGTGAGGGCCGGAGTGAGGATGACGGCCAGGTCGATTTCCGCCGGGACCTGCAGGAGATCGGGGTAGATACGCTGCCCGAAGAGGACCCCGCCCCGGGTGCCCACACAATAGACCTCCCCGGTAAACTGAAAGCCCATGAGATTGTTGACGATATTGCGGGCCAGGTTGTCCGGGCCATTGGATACTCCGATGACCGCCACGCTCCCGGGATAGAAAAAATTTTTCACGAGGATTCCGCTCCCTAATCAAAATCGGCCAGGGCCGTGCTCAAATAGCGTTCGCCCGTATCGGGCATGATGGCCACGATCAGCCGGCCCGCGCTTTCCGGCCGGCGGGCCACTTCCAGGGCGGCCCAGAGGGCGGCGCCGGAGGAGATTCCGCAGACCATGCCCTCTTCGCGGGCCAGGGCCCGGGCGGTCTCCAGCGCTTCCCGGTTGCTCACCGGGATGATTTCATCGATGATCTCCCGGTTCAGTACCTCGGGAACAAAGCCGGCCCCAATACCCTGAATTTGATGAGGGCCGGCCTTCCCGCCCGAAAGGACCGGCGAATCCCGGGGCTCGACCGCCACCGCCTTCAAACCGGGACGGCGCGGTTTCAGGGCCTCAGCCAGGCCGGTGAGGGTACCCCCCGTTCCTACGCCGGCCACCAGGATATCGACGCGCCCCTCCGTATCCCGCCAAATCTCCTCCGCCGTGGTCCGGCGGTGGGCCTCGGGGTTGTGGGGGTTGCGGAACTGCTGGGGCATAAAGGACCGGGGATTGCCCCGGCAGAGATCCTCCGCCCTGCGGATGGCGCCCCCCATGCCCTCGGCCCCCGGGGTCAGGACCAGGTCGGCGCCCAGGAGGCGCAGGAGCTTGCGCCGTTCCAGACTCATGGTCTCGGGCATGGTTAGCACCAACCGGTAGCCCCGGGCGGCGCAGACACAGGCCAGGCCGATGCCGGTATTGCCGGAAGTGGGTTCGATGATGACCGTATCCGGTCCAATCCGCCCCTCCGCTTCCGCGGCCTCGATCATGGCCAGGGCGATGCGCTCCTTCACACAGCCTAAGGGGTTGAATGACTCCAGCTTGACCACCACTTCCGCGGCAGCTCCCCGGGTCAGCCGGCGGAGGCGGACCAGGGGGGTGGATCCGATGGTCCCGGTTATGTCTTCATGGATGGGCATGGCCGTCCTTCCCCGACTGATTTCTAAAGCAATCCGAAAAATCTAACATAAATCCTAATAAAGTTTCCGGGATCGGTCAAATTTTTATTGCAGGTTTTCGGTAAAAATGCCTAGATTTATTTTAGGATCTCTTGGACCTGGTCCTGAGAAATTTTCCCCGGAGAACAGCGGACAGAGTATATGAAGCAACCATCTTCCTTTTTCAGAAAGCACTTCCTGCGCCTAATGCTGATCGGGGGAGCCCTGGCCGGAGCCTGGGCCGAAGCGGAGGCCCGGGTGGAAAAAACCCGGCCCCCTCTCCAGGGTGGAGAAGGCCTCTACAACGCCCGCAGCCGTGATTCCCTGTACGCCATCGCCGGGCGCCTGGGTCAGCGCTGGGAGTACCTGGCCCGTCTGAACGAACTCCAGCCTCCCTTTGCCCTCTCCATCGGTCAGAAGCTGCAGATCAACAACCGTCACATCGTGCCTTCCGCCGCATTGACGGACGGGCTGCTGCTGAATCTGCCGGGCCATATGATCTACCTCTACAACAACGGGACCCTGATCAGGCGTTTCCCCGTGGCCATTGGCCGCCCCGATTGGCCGACCCCGGAGGGAAATTTTACCCTGGTGGGCAAGCAGAAAAATCCGGTATGGACCGTGCCGAAGTCCATCCAGGAGGAATTGCGCAAGGAAGGCCGGGTCGTGCTGGACAAAGTCCCTCCGGGGCCCGACAACCCCCTCGGCAAATACTGGCTGCCCTTGTCCACTCCCGGCTACGGGATTCATTCCACCATCTGGCCTGAGAGTATCGGTCATTCCACCTCCCATGGCTGCATCCGCATGCTGCCGGAAGACATTGCCGGCCTGTTCCCTCTGGTGCAATCCGGGACCCCGGTGGCCATCGTCTACGAGCCGATCAAATTGACGGCCGCCGATGACGGCCGGGTTTTCCTGGAGGTTCATCCCAATGTCTATCAGAAACGGCTGGTCTATCCGGAACGGCTGCAAACCCTGGTGAGGCGTTTCGGTCTGGCGGAACAGGTGGATTGGAACAAGGCCGCGGCCGTCCTGGCGGAACAGGCCGGGGTGGCTGAGGATATTTCCCGCGGGGAGGCCCAAAACGGCAAGAGGGCCGCGAAATAGACGAAGGGGAAGCCTAATAGACAGGGGGA
>JALOOY010000453.1 GCA_025454185.1 Thermodesulfobacteriota bacterium | reverse complement strand
AGGCAAATGCCTTGGAACTGGGCGGGGTTTTCCTGACCGGCCTAAAAAACCTCATGTCCAGACAGGCCCTCATCGGCGACGTGCGGGGGCTGGGCCTCATGCTCGGCATGGAACTGGTCAAGGATCGGGCCACGAAGGAGCCCGCCAAAGAGGAATGCAAACGGATCATGGAGCGGACCAAGGAACTCGGCCTGCTGGTAGGACGGGGCGGGTATTATGGAAACGTGATCCGCATCAAGCCACCCTTGTGCCTCACCCGGGCTGATGTGGATTTTGCCCTGGAGGTGCTGGGCCTGGCCCTGGCCGAGGTTTAATTCGAAAATAAAGACAAACATTCAACATCGAACGTCCAACATCGAATTGTGGTATAAGGATGCTACCTTTAGGCCGATGAGCGCGCCGTTTTCCAAAAAGCCTTACCGCCTGCTGATTGAACACCTGAGCCCTTCCATGAAAAAATCCCCACTGTTGAAGGTCCTGGTTGCACTAAGCGTTGCCCTCCTGCTTTCCGATCTCACCTCGGCCGCAGCCGCACCGGCCGATGAGGGGCCTTTCTTTTTGATGGGTGACGGCCGGCTGCACCTGCGGAACCTCAAGACCGGTCAGGAAATCCGCGCGACGTTGTTGAACCCGGACGGCTCCGTGAATGATGAAGCGCTGCTTAAGATCGACGCCCTTTTCGGACTGTCCTTTGCGGAAAGGGGCGAACATGTCTCCCCCCGCCTGCTGTTCATGCTCGACTATTTTTCCGACCGGGCCGCGCCGGGAAAAGTGATCAACATTCACTCCGGATACCGCAGTCCGGAGTACAACGAAAAGCTGAAAAAGGCCGGAGGCATCGTGGCCCCCACCAGCCTGCACCTGGACGGCATGGCCCTGGATTTCTCTATCGAGGGCCTTCAGGCCAAGGAGCTCTGGGAGGAAATCCGCCGGGAAAACTGCTGCGGCATCGGGCACTACGGGGGGGAGGTGCTCCACCTGGACGCCGGCCGGCCCCGCTTCTGGGAGGCCGCCACGGCCGGGGTCGCCACCGGCCAGAGTGACTACAACCGGCGGATCTACCTTTCCACGGAGTTCGACCGCTACGCTCCCGGGCAGAAGGTCCGCCTGCACCTGACTGCGGTCAGCAGCTTCGGCTTTGGGATCAAACCGGAAGCCGCCCTGGTAACCGACCCTGCCGGCGAGGAGACCTTTACCCGCCTGGAAATACAAACCCCGGCTCCAGCGGAGTGTCTGCCCATAGCCGAACGCAAACAGGCCCGTTTCATCTACCTGAACCTGCCGCCCGACCTGGCCCCGGGACGCTACCGCTTCCGGCTGGATTTTTGCCGCCGTCCCTTCGAACAGATGCCCACCCGGGCCGTTTCCAACGAGATTGAAATACGGTAGAGATTTGCGGTCGGAGGCGAAATCCTTCGGGCCTTCCTCCCGAACCCGCCCGGCATTTAAAGCCTTCGTCAGGGACGGCCGATATACCCATGGATGGGAGGTAGAACATGATGACGGAAATCGTTTGGCGAGACGCCTATGCGGTTGGGGTGGAAGAAATCGATCGTCAGCACCAGGATTTTGTCAAACTCATTCGCCGGCTTCAGATCCTTCAGGAAAAGGGCAACCCCAAACACCTGGTCATCCGTCTTATCCGGGAACTGGGCGCCTACGCCCAATACCACTTTGTCAGCGAAGAGAATATCATGTATCTGATCCGCTATCCGGGTCTGCAGCGTCAGGAGTCGGAACATAGTCGGCTCCTCGAATCTTTTCAGGAAAAGGTGAAAAGCTACGAGGGGGGACGGGTTTCTCTGGAAGGTTTGATCCAGTTTTTAATCGACTGGTTTGTGTCTCACTCCACGGAAGAAGACCAGAAGATCGGCAGCCATATTCAACAGTCGGGCTGAAACGGCCGGATGCTCCCCTCCTTAGCCCGATAAATTTCTGGCATAATTTTCAGAAATTTCTATAATCAGACCCTAAAAGTTGGATTGGCGATCGTATAGAAATTTCCCGAGGGAGGGCTGGAGTATGGACCAAACCGACAATATTGCCGAAATGGGGGAGAAGCCTGAATTAAAAGGGGAAACCATCGACAAGGATATAACCGCCCAGGAGGTCAACCTGACCCACGGAGGGGCCCGGGATATTCGGGGCCTCAACGTGACACTGCGCCAGGCCGGCGCCCATACCATCAACGCCGAAAACCTGACCGTGCGCCAGGGCGGGGCCGTCAAAGCCGAGGCCGAGCATCTGAAAATGACCCAGGGGGGCCTGATCGCGGCCAAAACCAAGACGGCCGACCTCAAGGCCTCCCTCGCTACCCTGCTCGTGGCCGAGGGCCCGGTCCGGATGGATCAGAGCGGGGCACAGGTCCTGGTAGCCAAAGGGGACGTGTCCATGGACCAGAGCGGGGCCGTAGTCCTCATCTCCCGGACCGTGAAGGCCGACCACTCCGGGGCGACTTTCCTGATCGCCCGGGAGGTGCAGGGCGATATCCGAACCACCTTCGGGCCTAAAGAATCCCTGATCTTCGGCGCTACGGCCGGGATTGTGGCCGGGTTGACCTGCTTTTTGTTTCGGCTGCTGGGTAAAACGAGATGAACATTTTTAAACTGCATCTGTAGAAATGACATCCGAGGCCTGGATTCCGGCCTTCGCCGGAATGACGCCCCCCAATCCAAATATAGAATCGTCTCCCCGGTCCGGCTATTATAGCGGGGAACGGTGTATTTAGCCGGCATTGCGGATAATTCGGCGAATATCTTTCATGACCTCGGGAAGCATTCGCCCCTTCTCCCCGGCCGCTCTCTCCGCTTGGGCTACGGCCAGTTTGGCATACAGCTCCAATTTTTTCTGCAGCTTGCTGTGATGCCCCATGGACATGATCACCGGGCCTCCTTCCCCATTTTTGGTGCTAAAGATCGGTTCATCGTATTTGGCCTTGTCGCTGAAAAATTTCTATGTTTTGTTTGGCCTA
>JALOOY010000452.1 GCA_025454185.1 Thermodesulfobacteriota bacterium | reverse complement strand
CCAGACGGACATCGAAGGGTGCGGTATAGACACGGCAGGTTTTTTCCAGGAGAAAGTTGGAAAATTGCCGGGCCAGCTCCACGCTGATTTCCTGGTGTCGCCTGGGGGGGGCCGGCGTCATCAAACTGGCCTCTCCCCGGATGATTTCCCACCGTTCACCCTTATCCCAGGTTTGATAATCCCGGTAGGAAAAAAAGGCCTCGTTAACCCCTGCGGCCGATTCCATGCCTTGTCCTCCCCTAAACGGAATGTCTTGACGGACATAGGATACCCTTTTATTATAACCTGAAACTCAAGAAAAATAAACCTTTGCGATGTATTCCAAAAATCCGTTTAAACTGGTTTCCGACTTCACCCCTCAGGGCGACCAGCCCCAGGCCATCGCCCAGTTGGCCGCCGGGGTGGAGCAGGGTATCAGGCACCAGGTGCTGCTGGGGGTCACCGGCTCGGGCAAGACTTATACCATGGCCGAGGTGGTGGCCCGGGTCCAGAAGCCCACACTGGTGCTGGCCCCCAACAAGACTCTGGCGGCTCAGCTCTACGGGGAGTTCAAATCCTTTTTCCCGGAGAACGCGGTAGAATACTTCATCAGTTATTACGACTATTACCAGCCCGAGGCCTACCTGCCTTCCACCGACACCTATATCGAAAAGGACTCCTCCATCAACGAGGAGATCGACAAGATGCGCCACTCGGCCACCAGGTCCCTGCTGACCCGCAGCGACGTGCTCATCGTGGCCAGCGTTTCCTGCATCTACGGTCTGGGCTCCCCCGAGGCCTACCAGGACATGCTCCTTTCCCTGGAAACGGGGCAGGAGATCCCCCGGGAGGCGGTCCTGGGCCGGCTGGTGGCCATGCTCTACGAACGCAACGACATCGATTTCCACCGGGGCACCTTCCGGGTCCGCGGCGACGTCCCGCTGCGGGGCAAGACCCTGGACCGCCTGAACCAGGTGCATGTATTTCCCAACAGCCACTACGTGACCGGCCCCGAGCGCCTGGAACTGGCCTTCCAGGCCATCGAGGAGGAACTCACGGAGCGCCTGGTCTATTTTCACGAACATCAAAAGCTGATCGAGGCCCAGCGGATCGGGGAACGGACCCGCTTCGACCTGGAGATGATGAAAGAGCTGGGCTACTGCCACGGCATCGAGAACTATTCCCGGCATCTCACGGGCCGGGCCCCCGGCCAGCCGCCGCCGACCCTGCTGGAGTATTTCCCCAAGGATTTTCTGCTGTTCATCGATGAAAGCCACCTGGCCGTGCCCCAGATCCAGGGCATGTTCCGGGGGGACCGCTCCCGGAAGCAGACCCTGGTGGACTACGGCTTTCGCCTGCCCTCAGCCCTCGACAACCGTCCCTTGAACTTCGAGGAGTTCGAACAGATGGTCCACCAGGTCATTTATGTTTCGGCCACCCCGGCGGAGTACGAGATGCGGAAGGCGGAAGGCCTGGTGGCCGAGCAGATCATCCGGCCCACGGGGCTGATGGACCCCCGGATCAGCGTCTTCCCGGCCGGGGACCAGGTGGACCACCTGCTGCAGGCCATCCGGAAACGGACGGCCAACAAGGAGCGGGTCCTGGTTACCACCCTGACCAAACGGCTGGCCGAGAACCTGACCGAGTACTATCAGGAGAAGCAGATCAAGGTCCGCTACCTGCATTCGGACGTGGATACCCTGGAGCGCATCGAGATCCTGCGGGACCTGCGCCTGGGCGTTTTCGACGTGCTCATCGGCATCAACCTCCTTCGCGAAGGGCTGGATCTCCCCGAAGTCACTCTGGTGGCCATCCTGGACGCCGACAAGGAGGGGTTTCTGCGCTCCACCCGCTCGCTGATCCAGACCTGCGGCCGAGCGGCCCGCAACATCAACGGGGAAGTGTATTTATACGCCGATCAGATCACCCGCTCCATGCAGGCGGCCATCGAAGAGACGGAAAAACGCCGGACCCTGCAGCAGGCCTATAACAAGAAACACCGCATCACCCCGAGCAGCATCAAGAAATCCATCCAGGACATCATGGCCTCGGTCTACGAAGCGGACTACGTGACCGTTCCGGTGGCCCGGGACCCTCAGGAGGACTACCTCGATCCGCGGAAGCTACCGGCCTACCTGAAAAAGTTGAAGAAGGAAATGAAGGCGGCGGCCAAACGCCTGGATTTCGAGGAGGCGGCGGAGCTGCGGGATAAGATCAAGGAGTTGGAGGAAAAGGAATTGTTGTGGAAATAGTAATTGATCCGGCAGGCGAAAAACAAAGGATTGCACAAGCTCGTCATTCTGGCGAAAGCCAGAATCCAGGTCAGTAAGGGCTTTGAATTATACGGTTTTATTTTTCGTATTACATGAATTTAGGAGAAGCGATGATCAACGCCCAGACCATTTGGCCTTATCTGATCGGTACCCTCCTGGGAATCATCTTTGCGGGTCTCCTCCTGAAGCTTCGCCTGACCCAGAAGGCCGCCGCCCCCCTGCAGACCTGCAAATCGGAGCTGGCTGCACTGGAAGAGCGGGTCCGCTCCAAAGATGAATCCTACGATCTGCTCCACATGCGGACCGTGGAAATGGAGAAAGATCTGGAGCGGATGCGGGAGGAAGCGGGTCGGGCCGGCCGGGAGATGGCGGCCGCCGAGGCGGAGGCGGAGCAGTTGAAGGAGTGGAAGACCCTGCTGCAGGTCCGGGACCAGGAAAACCAGGATCTTCGGGACGAAGTGACCCGCCTGAAGCAGAGCTGCACCGAGCTGGAGACGACCCTGAACCAGGAACGGCACCACCTGGAGGAAAAGATAGTCCTCCTGAACGAGGCCTCGCAAAAGATGAGCGATGCCTTCAAGGCCCTTTCGGCCCAGTGCCTCCAGGACAACAACCGCCAGTTTCTGGACCTGGCCCGGACCGCCCTGGAATCATTTCAGGTCGAAGCCCGGGGAGATCTGGCGCAGCGGCAGAAGGCCGTGGAGACCCTGGTCAGCCCCCTGAAAGAGACCCTGGACCAGTACGCCCGGCAGGTCCAGGCCATGGAACAGGCCCGTCAGCAGGCCTATGGGGGCCTGAGCCAGCAATTGCAGCAGATGGCGCTGACCGAGGAGCGGCTGCAGCAGGAAACCGGCAACCTGGTCAAGGCCCTGCGGGCCCCTCAGGTCCGGGGGCGCTGGGGGGAAATAACCCTGCGCCGGGTAGCCGAACTGGCCGGCCTGAGCGAACACTGTGATTTCACGGAGCAGGAGACGGTGTCCGGGCCGGAGGGGCGGCTGCGTCCGGACATGATCGTCAAGATGCCCAGCCGGAAATCGGTGGTGGTCGATTCCAAGGCCCCCTTGCAGGCCTTTCTGGAGGCCCTCGAGGCCCCCAGCGAGGAAGAGCGCCAGGCCCGGCTTCAGGAGCATGCCCGCCAGGTCCAGAACCACCTGCAAAAGCTTTCGGCCAAGGCCTACTGGGACCAGTTCCGCGAGGCCCCGGAGTTCGTGGTACTGTTCCTGCCGGGGGAAAATTTTTTCAGCGCGGCCCTGGAGCAGAACCCCCGTCTGATCGAGGAGGGCGTCAACCAACGGGTCATCCTGGCCACGCCCACCACCCTGATCGCCCTGTTGCGGGCCATCGCCTACGGCTGGCGCCAGGAGCAGTTGACGGAAAACGCCCAGGCCATCAGCGACCTGGGAAAACAGCTCTATGACCGCCTGGCCAAAATGGCCCGTCATGTGGGCGAAATGGGCCGCAGCCTGGATAAATGCGTGCACGCCTACAACGAGGCCGTGGGCTCCCTGGAAAGCCGGGTCCTGCCCGCGGCCCGGCGCTTCAAGGAACTGGGGGTGGGTTCCCGGGAGGAACTGCCGGTATTACAGCCTTCCGAGAAGATTTCCCGGGCCTTGCAGGCGCCGGAGTTTAATGGGGG
>JALOOY010000451.1 GCA_025454185.1 Thermodesulfobacteriota bacterium | reverse complement strand
CCCGAGTAGCCGGCCCGGATGAACGATCTCGTAATAGGAGCGGGCCAGGGGGGCGACCGGGATCTGCTCTCCGCTGCTGCTGGCGAGCAGCTTGGCGGCCTGGTCGGCCAGAAAAAGGACCAACAGGTATTTCAACCGTTCCCCGTCCAGGCGCAGGGCCTCGATCTCCATATGGTGGGGGGCGTGGTGCCGTTCCACCACGCTCTTCATCAAATCCGAGAACTCCCATTCTTCAAAGGCCAACCTGCCGATCAAGGCATGATTCAGCCCGTAAAGCTGCTCCTCCTGTTGCAGGGACCGGGAGGTGACGGGCAGGTCCCCTCCGGGGCTCAGCCCCGGACGGAGTTGGGGCAAATGAGGCAGAATAAATTTTCCAATATCATGGAGCAGTCCCAGGGTGAAGACCGTGCCTTTGTCCAATCCGGGGAAGATCTCCTGGATATACCCGGCACAGATGGAGGTCAGAACGGCATGCTCCCACAACAGCTCCATTTCCGCTTCCGCAGCGCTCCCCCGGTCGAACAGTTTGGCCAGCCCTTCCCGGTAGATCATGTTCTTGATATGATACAAGCCGATGATCATCAGGGCCTGGCCGATGGAGTTCACTTTCTGGGGGAGCCCGAAATAGGCGGAATTGGCCACTTTTAGAATTCTTCCGGAGAGGACCGGGTCGGTGACGATGATCTTGGCCAGGTCGGTCATACTGCTGTGGGGATTGTCCAGGGCCTGGCACAGTTCATGGGTCACCCGAAAATTTTTCAGATCCCGGATCTGCCGTCGAACGGCCTGGAGCAGGTCCGGGTCCAAATCCTCGAGCCGCAGGTCCGGGGCCCCGGTAAAACCCTGTTCCGATTTTACGGAAAAAATGAAATCGACGCCCTCCTGCAGGCGTATTTTCAATTCCCGGGAGAGGTCGGGTATGGCCAGGTCCAGCGGAGGATTCCCGGAGCGGTCGAAGCCTTCATGCTGTACGGGGGAGATGTTAACGGGGGCGGGGGCCACCGGGCTTTCCTGTGAACCCGGAGAGGGGATACTCCGGGATGTTATGGAATGGGCGGCCCCCTTCCGCCGGAGCAGGATATACGTCAGCAGACCGAAAATGAGCAGCAGGGCGATCAACCAGGCCCACATAGCGCGTCCTTTGTCAGGGCTCCTTCGACCCGTCCCGGTAGGGTGGAGGGTTTAAGAAAATGACCCATCAGAAAAAAAACAAACCAAGTATAAACAAAGAATTATACGCCTGAAAGAAAAGGCTGGTCAACCGGAAAAAGCCCTTTCTGAACCGGTGAAGGAAGTGGGCCATGCCACCCGGAGCAGGCTATTCTCCGGCCGCGGAGGAGCAGGTCGTCCGGTTTAGGAATTACTCCGGCAAGGGCCAGTAGCGCCCCTTTTTCTTGACCAGTTGCAGGGAAACGCCGTAGAGCCGCCGCATCGCTTCAGCGGAGAGGACGGTTCCCGTTTCCCCGGTTTCGATGACGCGACCTTCCTTTAATAACAGCGTGTTCCGAAACAGGGGCAGAATTTCCTCCGCGTGGTGGGTGACATAGATCAGACTGAGACCTCCGCTTCCGTTTCCGAGGGCTGCCAGAGAGGATAAAAAGATTTCCCGGGCCCCCGGGTCCAGGCCGGCGCAGGGTTCATCGAGGATGATCAGGTAAGGGTCGGTCATGCGGGCCCGGCAGATCAGGACTTTCTGCTGTTCCCCCTGGGACAGGGCGCCGAAAGGTTTAGACGCCAGAGCGGCGCAGTGCAACTCCCGCAGGCAGGCCTGTGCCCGCTGGTAAACATCTGCCGGGATGGGTTCCCAGGGGTATTCCAGCAAACCGATCTGCGCATATTTCCCGGAAACAACCGTTTCCAGGACCGGTTCCCGGGCCGGGATTTCGTCGGCCAGGGTGGAGGTCACCCAGCCGATGCTGCGGCGCAGCTTTCCCAGGTCGAGGTGCGTCTCGCCCCGGCGATAGACCTCGCCGCCGGCGTTGGGCCAGAGGGTGCCGCAGACGATTTTCAGGAGCGTCGTTTTCCCGGCCCCGTTGGGCCCGAGGACGGCCCAGTGTTCCCCGGGTTCGATCCGCCAGTTAATCGAATCCAGGATCCGGGTGCCGTTCAGGGCATAGGAGACGTTCTGCAGGTCAAGATAAGGGGCCGACATATTCAAATTCGAAACCCGAAATTCGAAACAGATTCCAATGACCGAAATTCCAATGACCGAACCCCCCTCCGGCTTCTTAATTCGATGTTGGACGTTGGATGTTCGATGTTGGATGTTCGTTTTTTAAAGCGGTCAGGACTTCTTCCCTGACCAGACCCTCGCTTTCGGGCAAGGCCTTATCCAGCGCTTTTCGGGCCGCACCGCCCCCGATCCGTCCCAGGGCCCAGGCGCTCATGGCCCGGACCCGTTCATCGGCGTTTTCCCCCAGGGACCGCGCCAGCTCCGGGACCCAGCGGTCGTCCCGGGTGTTGCCCATGACCCGGGCCACGTTCATCTGCCAGCGCCAGAGGTCGGCCTCGGACATGTAGAACATGTGGGGCCAGATGCGGGCTTTGAAGTAAGGGACGTCCATATGGAGCAGTCTGGCCAGACCGAAGTCTTCCACCATGCCGGCCACCTTTTGATTGAGGGGCAGGTCCCGGGCCAGCCAGGGGGCGTTGCGGGGGCAGACGTTCTGACAGTGGTCGCAACCGTAGACCCAGAGGCCCATAGGCTCCCGTAATTCTCGGGGGGTCAGTCCATGGCCGAAATAGGTTAAATAAGAGATGCAGCGGCGCGGGTCGATGTGACGGGACCCCTTCAAGGCCCCGGTGGGACAGGCGGTCAGACAGGCGTTGCGGCACCAGTCCGGGCAGCCTACGGTCAGGGTGGGTTCATCCGGCTCGAATTCCCGGTTGACCACCACGGCGATGGGCAGGACCCAGGAGCCCTGGGCGGCAGCGCGGTTGGCATACAAAAGGCAGTTCTTCCCGAAGGTCCCCAG
>JALOOY010000450.1 GCA_025454185.1 Thermodesulfobacteriota bacterium | reverse complement strand
TCGCGGCTGAGCAGGGTCTGGGCCCGGCCGGCCGCCGCCTCGGCCTGGGTAATCGTTTCCCGGATGGAGAGGGGGGCGTTGGCGGTGCCGGCCAGGAAAAATCCGGGTCGGGACAGGTCCACCGGACGCAGCTTGACATGGTCCTCCAGGAAATAGCCGTCCGTCGTCCGGGGCACCTTGAAGATGGCCTCCAGGTCCTCGGTGGACTCGTCGTCGCTGACAAACCCGGTGCTGAGCAGCAGGGCATCGGCGTCCACGGACAGGGGTCGGCCCAGAATGGGATCGGTGAAGGACACGCTCAGGCGTTGGCCTTCGGCCTGCACCCGGGGCGGTTGTTCCGGGTCATAGCGCACGAAGATGACCCCCTTTTCCCGGGCCAGCCGGTAATAGTCTTCCTGGAACCCGTAAGTGCGCATGTCCCGATAGAGAACATAGACCTGGGCTTCAGGATTTTTTTCCAGAATGCGCAAGGCATTTTTGATGGCCGTCTGGCAGCAGACCCGGGAACAATTGGGGTTGTCCGGCTGCCGGGAGCCCACACACTGGATCATGACCACCTCCTGCCAGTGCTCGGTCCGGGAAGGCGTCCCGGCCAGCAGGGCGTCGGCATCCAACTGGGTCATGACAGCCGGATGCCGGCCGAGCAGGTATTCGGCCGGTCGATGGGGCAGCGCGCCGGTGGCCAGGATGGTAACCCCGTGGCTGATCTGACGGTAAAACATCTGCGGACCCACCTGCATGCCGGTCTTGAACAGACCCGGCATCCCGCTGTGATCGACGACAAAAGCGTTGGTAATGACCTGGATGTTGGCATGGGTCGTGGTCTTTTGGATCAGGTCCCGGACCAGGGCCTGAACGTCCTGCCCTTCCAGAGTACGGTGGACCAGGTTGGCCACCCCGCCGAGCAGCGATCGCCTTTCGGCCAGGAAGACCTTGATTCCCTGATCGGCCAGGCGCAGCGCGGCGGTCATGCCGGCCACCCCGCCGCCTAAGACCAGCACATCCCGGTTGATCGGCAGCCAGTTTTCCGGGAGAGGCCGGGCCTTTTTGACGGCCAGGACGGCGGCCCAGATCAATTGCCGGGCCTTGGTCTCGGCCGCTCCCGGCATATCCGGGTGGACCCAGGTGTCCTGATCGCGGAGATTCGCGATTTCGACCAGGTAGCGGTTCAGTCCGGCCCGGCGCAACACATCCTGAAACCGGGTTTCATGGGTCCGGGGAGAACAGCCCCCGATGACCACCCGATTGAGCTGTTGACCGGCTATGGCCTCTTCGATGCGCTTCAGGGATTCCCGGCTGCAGCCGTGGCCGATACCCTCGGCTAAAACCACACCGGGCAGGGGCCGGGCAAAGGCCGCCAGCTCCGGGACATTGATCACGCCGCCGATGCTCTCCCCGCAGTCGCAGATAAAGACCCCGATCCGGGGCGCTTCACCGGCCACCTCCCGCTCCGGAGGAAATTCCGGTTCGGCCAGGGCGGCCTGCGGGGCTACATGGCGCGAGGCGCGGCAGGCCGCGGCACTGGCCTGGACCATGGTCTCCGGGATATCCTTGGGGCTTTCAAACAGGCCGCAGACATAAATCCCTTCCCGGGAGGTGGCCACCGGGTTGAATCCTTCGGTCCGGGCAAAACCGTGCTCATTCAAGGCGATCCCCAGGATATCCGCCGTCTGACGGAGTTCCGGGGAGGTCCGGAAGCCGGTGGAAAGGACCACCAGATCAAATTGTTCCTCCCGGGGAGGCCCGGACTCATCGGTGGCGAACTGCACGGTCAACTGTTTTTCCCCGGCGTGCCGAATCACGGAATGGGGACGGCTGCGCACAAAGCGCACGCCGTACTCGGACCGGCTCCGTTCGTAATAGCGTTCATAGTCCTTTCCGAAAGTCCGCATGTCCATGTAAAACAGCGTGGTTTCAATACTGTCCTGGAAGCGCTCTTTGGTGACGATGGCTTCCTTGAGGGCGAACATGCAGCAGGCGCTGGAACAATAGGAAGCGGACTCCTTTTGCAGCCCCCGGGACCCCACACACTGGATCCAGGCGATTTTGGCCGGCTGCCGTCCATCGGAGGGGCAGACCAGCCGCCCCTGGGTGGGGCCGGAGGCGGATAATATCCGCTCAAATTCCAGGCTGGTCAGCACGTCCGGATCGCGGCCGTAGTCGAAGTTATCCATGACCGAGGGATCGAAAAGGGCCGCCCCGGTGGCCAGGACAATGGCGGCCACCGGCAGCTCGACCTCCCCTTCGCGGTCGTCGAGACTGATCGCCCCGGCCGGACAGCAGGCCGCCAGGGCCGCGGGATCCGTGCAGCGGCTCAGGTCGATGGAGAAGGCCTGGGGGGTCACCTGCGGGTAGCGCATGCAGGTGGGGGCACGATGATCGAGACCGGGGTTGAAATCCACACACTCCGGGAACAGGCGCCGGCACTCGCCGCAGGCCGTACAGCGGCCCAGATCGATATAGCGGGGAGCCGTGGTCAACACCGCGGTAAATCCGCCGGCTTCACCGCTGAGGCGGGTGATGCGCGTCAGGGGCCGCAAATCGATATATTGATTGCGGTTGCTCTCCGATAAGGTGGAGGAAATGGTGCAAAGATCACAGTTGTTGGTCGGAAAGGTCCGGTCCAGCAGGGTCATCAAGCCGCCGATGGCATTGGCCTTGTCGATGAGGACGACGTTTTTTTGCGCCTCAGCCAGATCCAGGGCGGTGCGGATCCCCCCGATGCCGCCCCCGATGACCAGGACCCTGTCGGCGGTTTTTTCAGTTGTTTCTTTTATCATATTTTTTTCAACCCTTGGCACCTTTTAGGATTCATCCAAAATAAATCGAAATTTCGGATTTAAGCTAATAAATTTAACTATTTTGCGAGCAGCTACAGTCCGGCTGCATCGAGAATGGCCGGCAGCCGATGCTCCCAGCCCAGGGTCTGGATCAATACCCCCTGGGCCATTTTTTTAAGGGCCGCAATGGTTTCA
>JALOOY010000016.1 GCA_025454185.1 Thermodesulfobacteriota bacterium | reverse complement strand
AGGGCGTTCCATTTCTGCTTGTTCATGATCACGGCAAAGGCGATGGAGTAGGCCGAACCGTAGTTCAGGGTGGTGGATTTGATGACCTCCGCGAATTTCCAGCCCTTCAGGGCCTCGATGGGGGCCATGATGCCGTCAGTCACCCCTTTTTGGAGGGAATCATAGGCCTCCGGCATGGGAATGGCCACCGGGGTGCCGCCCAGATGGGTTACCACCTTGGCGCTGGTCCCGGTGCAGCGGATCTTCATCCCCTTCAGATCTTCCAGTTTGGACACCGGCTTTTTGGTGTGCAGGATCCCCGGTCCGTGGGCGTGCAGGTACATGACCTGCGTATCGTCGAATTCCTTGGGGGTAAACTTCTGAAAGTAAGCATTGATCAGGCGGGTGGCCTGGAGCCCGCTCTTGTAGCCGAGCGGCATGTCGATCACCTCGGTCAGGGGGAAGCGGCCGGCCGTGTAGCTCAGGACCACGAAAGCGAGGTCGGAGATGCCCTTGACCACGCCGTCATAGGCCTGGTGGGCCGGGGTCAGGGTGTTCCCGGGGAAGAGGGTGACCTTGACGGTCCCGTTGGTTCTTTTCTCCACTTCTTTGGCCCATTCCTGGGACAACAGGGCATGGCCGTGGGTGGCGGGCATGAAATGGGAAAAGGTCAGTTCCACCGGCTTGGTCTGGGCCGCGAGCGATCCCGCCGACAAAAAAACACCGACCATGAACAACAGGCCCACGACTGAAAGGTTATCCAATTTCTTATTCATTGGCATCCTCCTTTTTGTTTTCGTGATCCGGTAATTTTGTTATCATATACAATATGGAGCGAATAGTAAAGTCAGCTTGCGGCCTCTGCCAGACCGGGTGCGGTATCCGCGTGCGTCTGGTGGGCGACCGCCTGGGGGAAATAACCGGGGACCCGGAAAGCCCTGTCAATAAAGGCCATCTCTGCCGAAAGGGAAAGGCCGCTCTGGAATACCTCCATCATCCTGATCGCTTAAAAAAGCCGTTGTTACGGGACGGCCCCCGGGGCGGCGGCCGCTGGCTGGAGATTTCCTGGGGCGAGGCCCTGGACCGGGTGGCCGCAGGATTGGAGCAAACCCGAAGCGCCTGCGGTCCTGAGGGGCTGATTTTCATCAGGGGATCTTTCAAAGGGGGCTATGAAGGGGCCTATCTGGCCCGCCTGGCCAACGTCCTGGGCGCGCCCAATATCGCCTCCATGGCCCCGGTATGTTATGTACCCCGGGTGTTGGGCAGCCAGATGACCTGCGGGTACAACCCGGTCCCCGACTATGAGTTCCCGCCCAGGGGGGTGCTGGTCTGGGGCGCCAATCTGGCAGAGACCCGGCCGGGAGAGCATCAGGACACGCTGCTGGCCCTGGAGCAGGGGACGGGCCTGATCGTTGTAGACCCGCGCAAGACTTTGCTGGCCGGCCGGGCAGACCTCCATCTGCCGATCCTCCCCGGCACCGATTTGATCCTGGCCCTGGCCCTCATCGACGAGGGCCTCTACGATAAGTCCTTTGTGGAAAAGTGGTGTGCCGGCTTCGAGGCCTTGGCGGACCAGGTGCGGCCTTTTTCTCCCTCCTGGGCGGCGCCCCTCACCGGTCTGGAGGCCGCTGCCATTGAAAAGGCCGCCCGCCTGTATGCCCAAAGGCGGCCGGCCGTCATCCAGGTCGGCAACGCCATCGACCACAGCCCCCACAACTTTCAAATCGCCCGGGCCCTGGCCATCCTGCGGGCCATTACCGGAAACCTGGGGGTCCCTGGTGGAGAACTGAAGGCCGACCCGCCGCCGGTCCTGCCCATGGGATCTCCCGCCCTGGATCTGCGGGACAAGCTTCCTGAAGCCATGCGGGCCAGGAGGCTCGACGCCCGGAATGGTCTGCTCCCCCTGGTTTTTTATAGCCTTCCCCAGACCATAACCCGGGCCGTTCTGGAGGAAGACCCTTATCCGGTCCGTTTCGCCTATATTCAGGGCGGCAACCCGCTGCTTACCTATCCCAATGCCCGGAGGACCTTCGAGGCCTTGAAGGCCCTGGACTTCCTGGCCGTAGCCGATCTCTTCATGAATCCTACGGCGGCCCTGGCGGACGTGGTCCTGCCGGCCGCTTCCTGTTTCGAAACCGACGCCGTGATCGCCCCGCCCTACTACCCGGTAGTCCAGGTCCAGCAGCAGGTAGCACGCATCGGCGAATGCCGGTCGGATTACGCCATGATCGCCGGCCTGGCCCGCCGCCTGGGCCTGGGGGAATTCTTTTGGGAGCATGAACAGGATTGCCTGGATTTCATCCTCAAGCCGGCCGGCCTGCTTTTTGACGAATTTCGACAGATCGGGGTCCTGGTCGGCCGGAAGGACTACCGCCATTACGAAAAAAGCGGATTCGCCACACCCTCCCAAAAGGTCGAATTGTCTTCCCCCCGCCTGGCGGCGTGGGGCTTTGACCCTCTGCCTGCCTATGCCTTGGCGCCGGAGGCCACAGATGGGGCGACAGGGAACGCGGAATATCCTCTGGTATTGACTTCCTGGAAGGTGGAAGAATTCCGCCACTCGGGCAACCGGCAGATGGAATCACTGCGGGCCGGCCATCCGGAGCCGGTGGTCTGGATCCATCCCGAAACAGCAGGACCTCTGGGCCTTCAGGATGGCGCATCGGTCTGGATTGAAACACCGACAGGCCGTATCAGGCAAAGAGCCAGGATCACGTCCGCCATACGGCCCGGCGTAGCCGGCGTGGATTACGGCTGGTGGTTTCCGGAAGAGGGGATGGCCAGCGGTTATGACTGGGCGGCGTCCAACGTCAATATACTGACCGATGATCGGGGCGAGTCGGGGAAGGAAATGGGTACTCCCCGGTTGCGAGGGCTTTCCTGCCGCGTACTCCGAGTGGACTAAACCTAACCCGGCCCCAAGCCATATTCCCGGGCAGTTTGAACCATGGCGCGCAGATTTTCCCCTGGAGCCTGTGGAGGGATACTGCACCCGCTCATAAGAATAAATTTTTTCGTGCCGGCACTGACCAGGCACTGGAGAACATCCTGCTTTACTGTTTCCACCGAGCCCAGCCAGAGAGAGTTGACCGGATCCACGTTTCCCCCCAACACCGGCTGGGGTGCCTTTTCCCGGCTTTTCCGCAGATCCATACATTGATCCAAGCTGAGGACCCGGGCACCCGATACCGCCAGGGAAGGCAGCAACGGAGCGGTGTCTCCGCAGATATGGAGGATGCAAGGCCGGTCCAGGTTCCGGATGATCCGTTGGAGTCGGGGCAATACCCATTCGGCGAATACACGGGGGGAAATCATGGAGGAAGATGCGGTGGGTTCCGGGATCAATAAGATTTGAGCCCCGTTTTCCACCAGAGCCTGTCCGAAATGCAGTAAGAAATCGCTCACCCTGTCCAGCAGCCTCTCCAGAACCGGGGGGTTGCGGTAAATCAGCCGCAGCAGGGCGGCGGTTTCAATCAACCGGCCGGCGGTCGTAAAAGGTCCCTCAAAAAGCCCGATCACCGGGACCTGCCCTTGACTGTAAGCGGTTAACTTTCGAACAGCGCCCAGAATGATCGGGAGCCTGGCAGTGCAGCGCGGGTCCGGCAGCGATATTTCAGCGACGGAGGCGGCAGTTTCCGGGGGGCCGGAA
Source organism: Thermodesulfobacteriota bacterium (assembly GCA_025454185.1). Taxonomy (GTDB): domain Bacteria; phylum Desulfobacterota; class RBG-13-43-22; order RBG-13-43-22; family RBG-13-43-22; genus JACRCK01. The sequence goes on along the minus strand of JALOOY010000016.1, from coordinate 8,031 downwards.
ATCAAGGGCTCTACGAGGGGGCCAGCGGCCGTGCGGCGCACTCGGCAGCCAAAGGCCTCCGGGATGTACAAGGGGTCCAGATAAGCGAAGAGCCCGTCGTGATCCAGGGCTTCGCGGGCCTTGATTTGAACCGCGACGATGCGATCCGCATCGCTGCCGGTTTCTAATACGGAATCTCCGGAAAAATGATGGGCGGCCCACCCGGCCAGGAGTGGCAGGACGGGAACGCTATCCGCCGACCCTCCCTGCAGGACCGCGGAAAAACGCTGGCTGGGTGAACAGATCATCCGGGGAAAAGAAGACACCGCACCCTCAGGTCTTGAACGGCGCTCAGGGCCTGAGGGTGCGGTGTCTTCCGCAGACTGAGGGGTTATTTCTTTTTAGGCATGACCCTTTTTTTCTTCATGGGGGTATCGCAGCACATTAAATCGATGGTGCCGCAACCGCAATCATCCACCACGGAGAGGACCAGACCGCAGACGCTGCACCCGTAGCGGTTCCCTTTACGGGTAGCGGCTTTTTTCGCGGGTTTGACGGTTTTTACAGATTTGGCGGCTTTCAGGGGTTTGGCGGCCTTGGCGGGTTTAGCCGGTGCGGCTTTTTTCGCCGGGGCTTTCACGGCTTTTTTGACGGGGGTTTTTTTGGCGACGGCCATGCCTTCTTCCTCCTTCATTAGGGTTGATGAATAGCCAATACTTGGCGGGCAACCGCTACGCCGGCTATTTGGAAGAATAGATTAAAACTGCTGACCGGTTTTTGTCAATTAGAAAAAGGTAATAATTACTTAAAGTTTTTATTCGGGAGGACAGTCCGACCGGTTGCGGCCGATAACGGCGTCCCACAGGGACCTGGTGTGGCCGGCTATTTTCTGCCCGGTCTGTCTGGTGGCGGTTACGCCGGCCTTGCGGCCCGCCGCCCACATGGCCAGGGAGACCCGCTTGGCGGAGTCCAGGATGACCGTTCCCAGCAGGGAGGCCGCTTCGGTAGTGGCTTTTTTGCGGGCGGCCCTTCGCTCCGGCCGGGAAAGGGCCCCGCAATAATTCCGGGCCAGGATCCCCACCCGCAGGGTCAGAAAGGCGCTGGCGGCGCCGTCGATCAGAGAATTGGTGATGACCTGGGCCATGACCCCCAGGCCGGGAACCACGCCGGTCACCGATCCGCCCAAGACCGAAGCGACGATGGGCTCCAGTTGTTCGGCCAGATCCAGATCGTCCAGTTCGCTGATCAAAAACACGGCCGCGGCCACGTTGGCATAGAGATAGGCCAGTTCTTTTAATGACGGCCGTTGCTGGTAGAGGTGGGCGATTTGCCAGATCATCCGGGTCTGAGCCGCCAGAACCAGGAGGCCGTCCAGACGCCCGTTCTGGGAGATGGCCGTAGTGACAAATACGGTTTTAGCCGTTGCGGTAATCGTTGTCTGGGCCTTTTCTCCCAGGACCTTGAAGGCCGATTCCAGATCGGCCTCGGTCTGCAGCGGTAGACTGAGCGTTTTGAGCTGGGGGTTGGCAGCCAGCCTTTTTTTGAGTCTATCCAAAAATTCCCGATAGCGTGCTTCCTCGCCTGGTGCCGGTGGCAGGAGGGATTGGGGCAGGCGCAGGAACAGCAGGACGGGCGCGGCCAGGGCCAGGGTATAGATGGCCAGCAGTACGATAAGGGTCCAAAGGCCGAAGGCGGGATGTACGGACCGGGCGGCGGCAACCACCTGGACGGTCTGGTTGATTACCAAAACCAGGAAGCCCAGGATAAAAAGGGCGCTGACGGCAATCAGGAGGCGGGTGAGGTCTTTTTTCAAGGGTTCACTATCCTGGCCGAGCAACCGTTTCCATCACTAAGAATATAGGTACTTGGCGAACCGCTCCTCCCCGGGTATTTCCGGTATTTTCGGATTGCAAATAGAGGGCCGGATATTTAGTATAACTATAATGGATTTTTTCCGGCGGGTCTACCAAAACAATAAGAGAGGCCAGGATGATCAACGATAAACGACCGGTGCTGGTTACCGGTGCGACGGGCTATGTAGGCGGGAGGTTGGTACCGCAATTGCTGCAGGCCGGGTACACGGTCCGGGCCCTGGGCCGGTCGGTCTCCAAATTGCAGGGCCGCCCCTGGGGGAAGCACCCGCTGGTAGAATTGGCGGCCGGCGATGTGCTGGATAGGGAATCCCTGCAGCAGGCCTGTCAGGGCTGCTGGGCGGCCTTCTACCTGGTCCATTCCATGGTGGCCGACCCCAAAGGCTACACCGAAACCGACCGCCGGGCCGCGCAGAACACGGTCGAGGTTGCCGCCGCCGCGGGCCTGGACCGCCTCATCTACCTGGGCGGGCTGGGCGGTGCGGACGATCCCCGCCTGAGCGAGCATCTCCGTTCCCGCTATGAAGTGGCCCGTATCCTCCAGAGCGGCCCCGTGCCGGTCACTTTTCTCCGGGCGGCCATGATCCTGGGCTCCGGGAGCGCCTCCTTCGAAATCCTGCGCTACCTGGTGGAGCGGCTGCCGATCATGATCACGCCGCGCTGGGTGGACACCCAGGCCCAGCCTATCGGCATACGGAATGTATTGAATTATCTGCAGGGCTGTCTGGAACACGACGAGGTCCGGGGGCAGACCTTCGAGATCGGGGGGCCCGAGGTGGTCACCTACCGGCGTCTTTTTCAGATTTTCGCTGAAGAAGCAGGTCTGCGCAAACGGATCATCATCCCGGTTCCTTTTTTTACGCCGACGTTGAGTTCCTACTGGATCCATCTGGTGACTCCGGTCCCCTCCGCCATCGCCCGTCCGCTGGCCGAGGGGCTACGCAACGCCGTCATCTGCCGTGACAACCGGATTCGGGATATCATCCCCCAGGAGCTCCTAGACTGCCGGCAGACCATCCGCCTGGCCCTGGAACGGGTCGATCAGCAGCGGGTGGACACCTGCTGGATGGATGCCGGGAAGAATGTACCTCGGGAGTGGGTTTACTGCGGCGACACGCCCTACGCCGGGGGGACCACCCTGGAATTGGGCTACGCCGTCGAAATCCAGGCCACTCCTGAGGAGGTCTGGAAGCCGCTGGAGAGGATCGGCGGCCAAAACGGCTGGTACTTCGGCACCGGCCTCTGGAAAATACGGGGCTGGGCGGACCGCCTTCTCGGCGGGATCGGTTTCCGGGCCGGGAGAAGACATGCCACCGAACTGCGTCCTGGAGACGCCCTGGATTTCTGGCGGGTCCTGGAGACCGATCCGGGTGAGCGCTTGTTGCTGTTGGCGGAAATGAAAGTGCCCGGGAAGGCCCTGCTGGAATTCAACATCAAGCCGCTTCCCGGCGGAAAGGCGCTGCTGGAACAGAGGGCCCGCTTTCTGCCCAAGGGTCTGGGAGGCATCCTTTATTGGTACAGCTTCGATCCCTTTCACCGGATCCTTTATCCCCGTATGCTGGCGGCCATCGCCCGGGCCATCGGAAAACCGATCCTCAAAGGCCCGTTCCTGCAGGTGAAGCGGACGCTGAAACCACCCTCCGCAAAGCAGGGGAAGTAACCCCCATGCATCCGGAACGGTATCGTCTTCTCAGACAGGGCCTGCCCGGGGAAGGGCCGGTTCTTTACTGGATGAGCCGCGACCAGCGGACCCGGGACAACTGGGCCTTGCTCTTCGCCCAGGAGCGGGCCCTGCAGACCAAAGCCCCGCTGCAGGTGGTTTTCTGCCTGGTCCCGGAATTTCTACAGGCGAACCGACGGCACTATGCCTTTATGCTTCAAGGCCTGCGGGAAGTGGAAAGAGCGCTGGCCGCGAAAGCGATTCCTTTTCAACTGTTGCCGGGAGAACCGGCAGAGGTCCTGCCCCGGTACATGCAGCAGATACGGGCCGGATGCCTGGTGGCGGACTTTGACCCCTTGCAGATCAAGCGCCTCTGGAAGTCCCGGGTCGCTGAAGGCATAGAAGTTCCTTTCTACGAGGTGGATGCCCACAACATCGTCCCCTGCTGGGCGGCCTCCCCCAAGCAGGAATACGGGGCCTATACCCTGCGGCCCAAGATTCAGCGGCGCCTGTTCGAATTTCTCGAAGATTTTCCTCCATTGAAAAAACATCCGGGCCACTACCTGGAGGGAACCGGAGGGACCGATTGGGCTGCGGCGCTGAAGCCGTTGCCCCAGGCCGGGGAGTTGTTGCCGGCGGCGACGCGCCCCGGAGAAAAGGCCGCCGCCCAGGTCCTGGGGCGTTTTATCGAAACCGGCCTGGCGGCCTATGACCATAGCCGCAACGATCCCCTGCAGGACGGCCAATCCCGTCTTTCGCCCTATCTGCATTTTGGCCAGATTTCCGCCCAGCGGGTAGCCTGGGAAGTGCAACGGGCGGCGGGACCGGTTGATTCGAAAAAGGCCTTTCTGGAAGAGCTGATCGTCCGCCGGGAGCTGTCGGATAATTTCTGCTTCTACAACCCGCGCTATGACCGGGTGGAAGGTTTCCCCGATTGGGCAAAAAAAACGTTGGATCAGCACCGTAAAGACCCCCGTGATTATCTCTACCGCTTCGACCAATGGGAACGGGGCGCCACCCACGACGATCTCTGGAACGCGGCCCAGCAGGAAATGGTGCGCACCGGGAAAATGCACGGGTATCTGCGCATGTATTGGGCTAAAAAAATTCTGGAGTGGACGGCTGCTCCGGAAGAGGCCCTGGAAACGGCCATCGCCCTGAACGATCGTTATGAGCTGGACGGCCGCGACCCCAACGGCTACGCCGGCATCGCCTGGAGCCTGGGCGGCGTCCATGACCGGCCCTGGGGGGAACGGAAGGTTTTCGGGAAGATACGTTACATGAGCTACAACGGGTGTAAAGGCAAGTTTGATGTAAAAGCTTATATCAGTAGGCACCTGGCGTAATAAATACAAAAAAGACGAACATCGAACATCGAACATCGAACATCCAACATCGAACATCGAATAAGGATGATTTTTGATGCTTCGCGGGCGCTCGTCCCGAGCAAGGGGGTTAAATATGAAAAAGGAGGCCCTACCTGTGGCGGATAAAATAAAGATTGGCATCAGTTCCTGCCTGCTGGGCAACAAGGTCCGCTATGACGGCGGGCACAAGTGGGATCGTTTCATTACCGACACGCTGGGGAGGTATCTGGAGTTTGTCCCGGTCTGCCCGGAGGCCGAAGTAGGCCTGGGCATACCCCGGGAAGCCATGCGCCTCGTAGGGGATGCGGACCGGCCCCGGCTGGTGACGAATCGAACCGGCACCGACCACACGGAGCGCATGGTCCGCTGGGCCAGGACCCGGGTGCGGGAACTGGAGCGGGAAGACTTGTGCGGCTTTATTTTTAAGAGCGATTCCCCGAGCAGCGGCATGGAGCGGGTCAAGGTCTATGATACCCAGGGGGTCCCGGCCAAGAAGGGGGTGGGGATCTTTGCCCGCATTTTCAGGGAGCATTTCCCCCTGCTCGCGGTGGAGGAAGAGGGCCGGCTGCATGATCCGCTCCTGCGGGAGAATTTTATCGAAAGCTTGTTTGTCTTAAAAAGGTGGCGGGAGATGTTGGGTCGCAGGAAGGGGCGGGGAGATCTGGTGGAATTTCACGCCCGGCACAAGCTCCTGCTGCTGGCCCACAGTCCGAAGCATTACCAGGAGCTGGGGAAATGGGTGGCCGGGGGGAAGGACGTCCCGCTGCCTTCCTGGTACAGCCGCTATCAGGAACGATTGTCCGAAGCCTTACGACAAAAGCCGACCCCCAAAAAAAATGTCAACGTCCTGCTGCATCTACTGGGCTATTTCAAGAAAGATCTCTCTGCGGATGAAAAACAGGAGGCGTTGGAAATCATCGAACATTACGGGCAGGGTCACCTGCCGCTGATCGTGCCGATTACCCTGATCAATCACTACGTCCGCAAGTATGATCAACGCTATCTGGCCGACCAATATTACCTGCGGCCCCATCCACTGGAGCTACAATTGCGGAATCATGTCTGAGTAAAAAAAAAGCAGAAGCGGCCGGGCCGCTTCTGCTCAGGCAATCCTATCCAGATCCAATGGAGGGTACGTCCTCTCTGGCGGAAGATGATCTCAAAAGGACGAAAAAGGTGCAGGGAGCCGTTGTTATTTCTTTTTAGGAGGCACCACGGCGTCTTTAAAGGCCTTGGCCATACGCATTTTGACCACGGTTTTGGCCGGAATTTTGATGGGATCGCCGGTCTGGGGATTGCGGCCGGTGCGGGCCTTCCGTTTGGAAACGACCAGTTTCCCAATACCGTTCAGAGTAAACGCTCCGGTTTTCTTGGTTTCACTGACGGCCAGACCGGCCAGTTCATCCAGGATGGCATTGGCCGTATTTTTGGTCAACTCGAATTTCTCGGCAAAATAGGCGACGGTCTGGGCTTTGGTCATGGGTTTTTTGGCGGTAGCCATAATCTGGTCCTCCTTGGATGGAATTTTATATAACTGGCTGAATTTTATATTTGGAAAAGGGCTTTTGGTCAAGAAAAAAAAAGATCCCGGCCAAAAAAAGATTTTATAAAAAATTTGATGCGTCTTTCACAAACAGGTATGCCGACCATTCCGGGAGTCCTGCTCATGGCCGGGCGATCCAGCCGCCTGGGCTTTCCCAAGGCCCTCCTGCCCCTCGGCCGGGGGTGTCTGATCGAATGGACCCTGAGCCGGGTCTTATCCTCCCGGCTTTCTCCGGTAATCCTGGTGTTGGGAGACCGGCGGTTGCCCCTCCGCCGGGTCCTGGCCCCTTTTCAGGGCCATCCCAAACTGCGCCTACTTTACAACCCGGATTTTGCCTTGGGAATGAGCACGTCGATTCGCAAAGGACTGGAAGCCATTGATCCGGCCGTTCCCGGGGTCATGTTTATTCTGGGCGACCAGCCCTTGCTCCGGACCGCCACTATCGACAAATTGCTCCGGGTTTTCAGGAGCGGCGGGGCCCCGGCGGTGGTCCCTGTCTACGCCGGTCAACCCGGAAACCCGGTGATCTTTCGCCGAGAGCTGCTGGAGGCCTTGAAACGCCAGCAGGGCGACGTGGGGGGCCGGGAGCTCATCAAAAAGCATCAGGCCACGGTACAATTCCTCCCCATACGACCCGCCTACCAGGGGTGGGACGTGGACACCTGGGAGGATTATGAAAAAATCAAAGAGCGGTTCAACCGTTTTTCGGATGAAGATCCCCTGGCTGGAGGGGTGGCCTTGGGCAAGAATCGGATCGGCGGGCCTTGATGCGGGTATATTGGCTATTGATTCGTCGGCACTATTTTCAATCCTGGGGACAATCCCTGCTGACGATCCTCGGTCTGGCCCTGGGGGTTTCCGTTTTCATCAGCATTCATCTGGCCGTTGGGGCCTGTCTGACCTCCTTTCAAAATACCGTGCAGGCCGTTTCCGGCCAGGCCCAGTGGGAAATCCGGCAGGAAGGGCTGGGGTTGGATGAAAGGCTGTTCCGGGAAGTCAAAATCCATACGGTCGTGGAAGCAGCGGCCCCGGTGGTAGAACTGCAGGTGCCCCTCCGGGATTATCCCGGACAGGTTTTATGGATCATGGGGGTGGACGGTTTCAGTGAAGCCGGCATCCGCCGCCAGGGTCAGGCCCTGGCCGCCATCCGGGACCAGGATTTTCTGCCCCTGCTCCTGACCCCCCGAACCGTGGCCCTGACGCCGGCGTTGGTCAAGCGCTTGGGACTGCAAACCGGGGCGACCGTGACGGTATTAATCAACGGACGGCCGCAGGAACTCACCATAGCCGCCCTGCTGGAGACGGAAGGTCCGGCCCGGACCCTGGGGGTCGACCTGGCGCTCATGGACATCGCCCAGGCGCAGGAGCTGCTGGGCCGCATCGGCCGGCTGGAACGGATCGACCTGGTGTTGACCGGGGATGCTCCGGAGCAGCTCCGACAACTCCGGGGTCTGCTGCCCCCGGGCGCCGTCCTGTACCGGACAGCGGATCAACGGCAGGGGACGGAGCGCATGGTCCGTTCCTACCAACTGAACCTGTTGGCCATGAGTTTCATAGCCGTCCTGGTCAGCATGTACCTCATTTATCAGGTGACGGCGCTCTCGGTGGTCC
>JALOOY010000449.1 GCA_025454185.1 Thermodesulfobacteriota bacterium | reverse complement strand
TCCGCTTCGGAAGTTACGGGTTTACGATCAGGGGATTGTTGTTGAGGGAAAAATACGGGATAAAGGCCGGTCTTTCTTTGCTGGCCTTCCTTTATCCCGTTGTGCTCTTGGAAATTCCTGACCAGGTTCCGGAGGACGTCCCCCAATTCAGCGAAGGTCCGGTGGCCGTTGAAGCGGATGAGCACATTCCCGGTCAGAATGTTGACGGAAAAGGAATAAACCTCTCCGTCCTGGTTCAGGTGTTCGCTCAGGTATTGCTGGAGACCCAGACCCTCCGAGCGGTAAAGTCCACCGACCCGGTACCGGGCTCGCCCCGGGACCGACGTGTGGATCGCTTCGACCATATTATCCTAAGGATGGAAAATTTTATTCGGTCTTCTTGCCCCGTCCCCGGGTGATCTCCGGAGCGGAGGGGGATTCGCCCTCGCCGGAAGGCGCAGAGGCACCACCGCCCTTGGGCAGCAGGGAGGAGGCCACTTCCTTGACCCCCTCCACCACGCCCACCAGCATGTCCTTCACGGACCGGACCGCGGTGTTGCCGATGGAGCCGGCTGCCTCGATGGCCCCGCCCACGGCCACCTTGGCCACTTCCTCTACGTTGCCGCCCACTTCCTTGGTCGCTTCGATGACCCCGTCCACGGCCCGCCGGGCCACCAGGCCCACGTCGGCCCCGATCTCCGCCGCGCCCTTCACGGCGCCTTTAACCGTCTGGCTGGCCACCGAGACCACGTCGCCCCCCACGTCGCTGATGCCCATGATCAGGCCCTTGGCCACGCTCTTGGTGCTGAGGATCAGGCCCGTGCCCACTTCCTCCGTGGCCTGGATGGTGCCCTTGACCACGTCCTTGGTGACGTTCAGGCTTTCGGTAACCACCGCGCCGCCGGCCCGCAGCGTCGTGGAAACCGTGTTGCGCACCAGGCTGACGATCTCGGATTCGATTTCATTGATGCCCTTCAGGCTGCTGACCACGCCTTCCTTGACCGAGGTGCCCACCTTGCCGATGGCTTCGCCTACGCCGGTTCCCGATTTCTCTTGTTCTTCTGCCATGTTCTTCCCTCCCTTTTCTTTCCAAAGAGATAAAAATGATGAGTGGCCTTCCGTTGTCCCCGGCGGACAGTCTTGTCCCTTATTCCGCGCCCGTGTCCTTTTCCTTGGGCTTTGATTTTAAAAAGATGTTCAGCGCGTACCAGAAGGCCGTGTACCAGGCCGGAGCCATGAAGTTGCCCCGGCTGATCTGATAGATGCCCATGATCAAGAGGGCCGCGAAGGACACCGTTCCCAAATCCATTTCCCCGCCGGTGAACTTCTTTATTTTATTATCAACCTGAGTATACGTTTCCGTTACCTGCCGGTGAATATTCGAAGAAGGGGAATCGATCTGTTTGGCCTGGTCGGGGAAATAGGTTCTAGCCAGTTCTTGCATGATCGCCGGATCCAATGAATGCTTGATCAGGATACTGCCGGACAACGGGTTCACCGACACCTCGTGAATGTTGGGGAAATTGCCTCCCAGTTCCTTCAGGGATTGGAAGAAGGCGGCGTCCCCCTTTTTGGAAGGAACCTTGATCCGAAACCTTCCGGAGGTGGCGTGGCTGATGTAGGCGTCTGGAGGAAGATTGAACATGACGACTCCTTGGCGGGCATTCCCTGAAAGGGTCCGGCGGCCCTATTCCTTTTTTTCCGCAGCAACGGCCGCAATGGACCCGGCCGCGGCGCCGGCGCCGGTTTCGTCCAGTTCGGCCTTGACCTCGGCCACCAGGTCCTCCACCACCTCCTGGGCCTCGGCCGCCATCTCCCGTCCCTTCTGGTAGACCAGCACACCGCCCTTGATGGCCGCCTTGGCCATGGGCTTGACAACGCTGGCCAGAACGGGTATTACCACTGGTGCCAGGATGGAAGACCCGATCCCGATGGCCAGCCCGGTGACGATGTTCCCCTTCAAACCGTTATCGAAGAAACCCATGTTGACCGCTCCTTTCTTTTAAAAATAAAAACAATAGCCATTTTTTTATTTATTATATATCAATTAGTTCATTATTTGCCTATTAAACTAAAAAAGCGAGGGTTTTTATGAAACCGATATCTCTGGATAAGAGAATTATCTTCGCCCTGGATGTGGAGACCGCAACAGAAGCCCGGCAGTGGGTCAAGAAATTGGAGCCGCAGATAAAATTTTTCAAGGTCGGCCTCCAGCTTTTCCTGGCCGGCGGGTTCGAAATGGTGGACTGGATCCTGAAGCGGGACTGCGAGGTCATGCTGGACCTCAAGTTCTTCGACGTGCCTCAGACCGTAGCCTCGGCGGTGAAACAGGTGGACGGCCGGGGCGTTTCCTTCACCACCGTCCACGGCAACGACGCCATCCTGCGGGCCGCGGCCGAGGCCAGGCAGGGGGTAAAGATCCTGGCCGTCACGGTCCTGACCAGCCTGGACCAGGGCGATCTGAACGACCTGGGTTTTCAATGCCACCCCGAGGAACTGGTCCTCTCCCGGGCCCGCCGGGCCCTGGCGGTCGGTTGCGACGGCGTGGTCTCCTCCGGTCTGGAGGCCCCGAGGCTGCGCAGCGAGCTGGGTGAAAACTTCCTGGTGGTCGTTCCGGGGGTGCGCCCTGTGGAAAACCGGACGGACGACCAGAAACGGGTCGTCACCGTTCGGGACGCTTTTCAAAACGGCGCCGACTATGTGGTGATCGGCCGGCCCTTGAAGCAGGCCGCCGATCCGCTGAAAATGGCCGCGGAGATGCAGGAGCAAATCCGGGAGGTTCTGGAGAATACAGGGAAGGTCTAAGACCTCCTGCCGGTTTTGCCTTTTAGATTGGGTTTGCCTTCCAGATCGGGGCTCCGGTTTCACAAAGCGGGACGACTTGCTTTTGTCGCCCGGCCCGTTCCAGCGCGTGAATGATCCAATCACTGATTTGATCCCGCTCGTAATTTCGAAAGATCGCTCGATTTATCCGGAAAAGGTTTAAAACGCCCCAGGCGTTCCAGGATACGGTCGGCCAAGCTACTCCAAGCCGCCTCCGGATGCTTACGGTGCAGATATTCAACCAGAGATTCCAGCAGGGAATATTCGTCCCGGAGCACCGCCTCCAAAGCCCAGGAAAGTCTGTCCAGGGCATTTAGCGAGGATTGATCCAGGGCCTTAACGATCACCGGCAGGCAACTGCCGATCTCCATGGCCGTATCGCCGTCATCATGGCTCATTCCAACTTGTTGGTCCCGGCTTTGATCAGGGTTTTTCCCAGGACAAGCACGGCATCGG
>JALOOY010000448.1 GCA_025454185.1 Thermodesulfobacteriota bacterium | reverse complement strand
AATAGAGCCGGTCGTAGGTCAGGTAAAAACCCGGGAGACTCTGGAGGATTTCGGCCAGGGTGCGGTACCCGTATTTTTTGATCTCCTCCGCCGTCATCAGACTGACCCAGGAAGGGGCCTCGGTCACCTTCTGCTCGTATTTGGAGGCGGCGAAGACCGAGGGGATTTCCTGAAAGAGGAGGGCTTCGGATTCCGGGGCGCTCCCCGGCGCCTGGTCCTGGGCGAGGGCCGTTTGGACCAGGCCCAGAGCCAACAGCACAATCATGGGCAGCATTTTTTTCATCGTCTTCTCCTTGCGCTAAAAATCGGGGGCGCACCTCAAGGGAGTTCTCCCTCTGACCGCCCCGGCAAAATAAAGGAAAAAGCCGCGCCCTGGCCTGTTCCCGGACTTTCCGCCCTGATGCGGCCGCCGTGCATTTCCACCAGTTTTTTGGTCAGGCTGAGGCCCAGGCCGGTTCCCTGATACTGGCGGCTGGCCGAGTTGTCGCCCTGTTCGAAAGGCTGAAAGATCCGCTCCAGTTCAGCCTCCTGCAGGCCGATGCCGCTGTCCCGCACCGTGATTTCCACTCCCCGGCCGTTCAGCCCCCGGGCCTCCAGAGATACCCGGCCCCCTTCCGGAGTAAATTTCACCGCATTGGACAAAAGATTGTACAATATTTGTTTCAGCTTCCGCCCGTCGGCCCAGAGGGTTTCCGGGAGCTCATCGTAGCGGGTGCCGAGGCGCAGGTTGTGCTTCAGGGCCTTTTCCTTGACCATGACCAGGCTGCCCTCCAGCAGGGATTGCAGGGGCAGCTCCGATCCTTCCAGGGACACCTTCCCGGCCTCGATCTTGGAAAGATCCAGAATATCGTTGATCAGGGACAGGAGATGGCGTCCGCTTTGCAGCACGTCGTTCAGAAAATCCTCCTGGGCGCTGTTCAGGTCCCCCATCTGCTTATCGGCCAGCAGTTCTGAAAAGCCAATGATATGGTTCAACGGCGTTCGCAGTTCATGGCTCATGTTGGCCAGGAACTCGGATTTCATCCGATCCGAAGCCTGGGCCTTTTCCATGGCCGCTTCCAGGGCCTGGTTTTTCTCGATCAGGCTGTTCCGGGCCGCTTCCAGCTTGTCCCGGGCCTCCCGCAAGGCCCGGTTCTGGTCCTTCAGTTGCTGCCGGCCGTGCCGGAGCAGGCCGGAGGTATAGGAGGCGATGAAGGCCACCACCAGGAACCCGGCGGTCATGATGGTCACGTCCAAAAACTGCTGGGAATACGATACGGGGAGGCGCAGCGGCAGGCTGGTATCGGGGATCAGCCCCAAATATTGCAGCCACACCATTCCGGACAACCCCAGGGTACAGCAGCCGGTAACGATGAAGGGCCAATGGCGGGGCGACATGACCCCCACATAAGTAATCAGGGCCGGATAGAGCAGGGTCAGATACCCGCGGCCCATACCGCCGGCAAAATAGATGATGGCCGTATAGCCGAATATCTCCAGGAAGTGATTGGCCAGGGTCAGCAGGCCGGCCGTCCGCTTCTGCCGGACCCAGCGGATCACCCAGAGGGTCGGGGGGTTGATCAGGATCAGATAAATCACGGCCAGGCTGATCCCGGCAAAGGCGAACCAGTCGATGGTTTTCAGGCCGTAGGCGATCAGGGAAAAGAACCACATGAATACGCTGGCCCCCGACCGCACCCAGGCACCCTGGCGGAGCCTTTTCTGGAAACCGCCCCGACTTTCCGGAGAGAAGTCCCGCGTATCTGTTTCCGGCCTGCTGCCAAGCGCGGTTTCGTTCCGGTCCTTCATCCCGCCTGCCCTCGGGTTGCACTGCAGGGGATGAAAACCGAAAAAACCGCCCCCTGCCCCCGGCCCCCGCTTTCCACGCCGATATGTCCGCCGTGCATTTCCACCAGCTTTTTCGTCAGGCTGAGTCCCAGCCCTGTTCCCTGGATTTTGCGGCCCGGCGAGTTGTCTCCCTGTTCGAAGGGCAGGAAAATCCGCTCCCTTTCCAACTGCGAGAGACCGATACCGCTGTCCCGTACCGCGATTTCGATCCCCTGCCCGTTTAGACCCCTGGCTTCCAGAGATACCAGTCCCCCCTCGCCGGTGAACTTGACGGCATTGGACAGAAGGTTATATAATATTTGTTTTAATTTCCGCTCATCCGCCCAGAGGGCCTCCGGAATATTCTCGAACCAGGTATCCAGGCGCAGTCGCTGCTTCAAGGCCTTTTCTTTGACCATGGCCAGGCTGTTTTTCAGGAGTTGCTCCAAGGGCACCTCGGAACAATCCAATTCCATTTTTCCGGCCTCGACTTTGGCCAGATCGAGAACATCGTTGATCAGCGACAACAGATGTCGGCTGCTGTGCAGCACATCGTGTAGGTATTCCTGCTGTTCGGCATTCAGCTCCCCGAAATTTCCGTCCACCACCAGTTCGGTAAAACCGATGATGTGGTTCAGGGGCGTTCGCAGCTCGTGGCTCATGTTGGCCAGAAATTCGCTCTTGGCCCGGTTGGCCCTTTCGGCTTCCTCCTTGGACCGCTGGAGCTCAGCCCGAGCCCGCTGCTGTTCTTGCCAAAGATCATCGAATTCCCAGTAAAGGAGGTTGATGGCTTCAAAAACCGGGGCGAAGGGATGGGCCGGGTCGTAGCCCGGATCCGGGCGCCCCTCCGTAGACCACTCCCAGCGGTCCAGAAACTGGAGCAGATCCAGAACATACCGCGCCGTTTCCTTGGCGTTGCCAACGCTCGGGGCCGTTGCACCCCTTTTTTCCGAGCCGGGGGGGCCGCCCTCGGGCTGGGAACCGGCCCCGGCCGGGGGGACCGGGGCCGTCCCGCCCAGGCCCTCCGCGATTTGCCGAGCCGCCGCCACGGCCTCCTCGTAGCCCTCGGTCACTTTTAGAATAAAGGGAAAAAACTTGACCCGGCCGGGGCAGCCCGTAAAAAATCAATCCCCGTAGGCCCGGTTCGTTCTTCATGGTCTGAATATACAAATCGCGGGCCTCTCGGCTCGTGCTCTTCAACTTGGACCAATCTTCGATACGCACATAGGGCTGCCCCGCCGGAAAAAATTCCTCCTGGATTCGGGCATTCAGTCGCAGACCCTCTTCCAAATCGGCCAACGTTACCCGGCCGGCCGTTTCAACCAGAAGGATATTTTCTCCCAAGAGCGCAAAGGTCACCCGGTAGCTCTCCCCGAAAAGCACATCGGTCCATTCCGGCCGGCCAAGGATCGGCAGCCCGGATACCGGGCATTGCCTCCCCGGCGACGTTCCCAGTCTATTCATCGGGTCTCTCTCATCCTCGGATATCGTTCAATAGCGACAACAGTTGCCGGGAACATTCCTGAACATGGCTGAGCGCCTCCCGTTGCCGTTCGTTCAATTCGCCGTAATGGCCGGCCAGAAGCAAATCGGTGAAACCCATCATGCCCGTCAGCGGAGTGCGCATTTCATGGCTCATGGCCGAAAATAATCCGCTCTGATCCGGGCTGATTTGCTGCAAGGACTCGTTCATCTCCTGAAAATCCCCTTTTTTCTTGGTCCTGGACCCTCAAGTTGCTGTTGCTGCTGTTGTAGCCGCTCCTCCGGAAGGCGGGCCGCCCTCAATGCCAAAATCATTCCTACTCCTCCGGGGGGGATTGACCGTAGGTGCCGATCCGGTTCTTCCCCTCCCGTTTGGCCTGGTACAAGGCCTGATCGGCACAGTGGAGCAACTGTTGGGGATCGGCGGCATCCCGGGGAAAGACGGCGACGCCCAGGCTGAGCGTAATGCCGTTGGTTGCGACAGGGGAGGACGGCCGGGCCAGGGCCTGGCGGATCCGTTCGGCCACCAGGTCCGTCTTGTCGGGGTCGGTGTGGGAGAGGATCACCGCAAATTCGTCGCCGCCGTAGCGGGCGGCCAGATCGATGTCCCGGATGTTCTCCCGGATCAAAGCGCCCAGGTGCTTGAGCAGTTCGTCACCGGCCAGGTGGCCCCGCGTATCGTTGTATTCCTTGAAATGGTCCACGTCGATCATGATCACCGCCAGGGCCATTTGCTCCCGAGCCGACCGCCGCACTTCCTTCTCCAGGGAATAATGGAAAAAGGCCTGGTTGTACAGACCGGTCAAGCGATCGGTGATGGCCGACTGCAGGGCCCGGCTGTAATTGGCCTGCAGGTTGTCCAGGTAGGCCTTCTTGCGAATCAGCGATTTCAGGCGGACCCGCAATTCATGAATATTGACGGGCTTGACCAGATAATCGTCGGCCCCCAGGTCGATGCCCTTGACCTTGACCTCCAGTTCCTGCAGGGCCGTCATGAGCAGGACCTGGATATTGCGGGTTTCCTCCCGGGCCTTCAATTGCTGACAGACCTTCAGGCCGTCCAGGTCGGGCAGGAGGATATCCAGCAGCACCACATCGATCTTCTCCTGCCGGGCCCGTGAAATGGCTTCTTCCCCCCCGGTGATCCGTTTGACCACGTACGGTTCCCCCAGCAGATAGCCCTGGATCAGCCGGGCGTCTTTTTCGTCGTCCTCCACCAGGAGCACGGTCGGCAGCCCCAAGGGTGATTCCGTTCCCCCGCCGGGGCGGTCCCAAAAACCCTCCACCTCGGGCAGGGCCTTCTGCTGCTTCAACTGATCCTGGGTCTGCTTCAGCCGGATCAAAGACTTGACCCGGGCCATGAGTTCGGCGGCGTTGACCGGTTTGTTCAAAAACTCGTCGGCGCCGGCCTCCAACCCGGTGACCTTGTCCGACAGGCCGTCCAGGGCCGTGATCAGGATGACCGGGATATCCCGGTAGCGGTCGTCCTTTTTCAGACGCCGCACCACTTCATAGCCGTCGATGCCCGGCATCATGATGTCCAGCAGGACCAGATCCGGCGTCCAACGGGGTATCAATTCCAGGGCCTCCTCGCCGCTGTACACCCCCTGGGTCTCATACCCGGCCGGGGAAAGTTGGGCGGTGACCAGTTTGACGTTGGTCGGCTCGTCATCGACGATCAGTATTTTGGGGGCGGATGACATGACTTTCCTTTCCTGAATTATTTTTCCTTCGACAAGAAAGCCCCGATGATCTCGGGAAAACGCTTGGTGTCGATGGGTTTGGTAATGTACCCGGAGCAGCCCGCCGCCAGGGCCCGTTCCTCGTCCCCCTGCATGGCGTAGGAGGTCAGGGCTACCACGGGAACGTGTTTCAAGGCGCTGTTCTGCTTGATGATACGGGTGGCTTCCAGTCCATCCATGCCCGGAAGCTGAATATCCATGAGGATCAGTTCCGGCAGTTCCTGCAGGGCCGTTTGAATGCCGTTTTCGGCGTCCCCGGCTTCCAGGACCCTGATCCGAAGCAACTGCAGCAGGGTCCGGACCAGCTTCATGTTCAGGGCGTACCCGTTGGAGATCATGGTCGCGGGCATCTTGGCGACGGAGTTCAGGGCGGCGGTGGGGCCGCGGCGCTCGGCGCCGTTTGAGGGGGAGAAGCTGTTGCTAACCGGCTCGCCGGCGCGGCGGCCGTCGGGGGTGGCGCCGAGGAAGAGGCCGTCGATGACGTGCATCCCGTACGAGAAGAACCCGGGGCGGAACGCGCCGCCGCGGAGCGAGCGCTCCCTTGCCACCTCGGCGCAGAAGAACGTGACGAGGTCGCGGGCGATGGCGTCGGCGCCGTCGTCGTCCTCGCCGTACTTCGGCGCCTTCGTCCTGAGCGTCATCCGGAGCCCGTCGTGCCCCTCGAAGTTCGCGTCGAGGGCGGCGAGGAGCCCGTCCATGCCGACGGCGCGGGTGTCGTAGACGAGGTGCTTGAGCGCCGCAAGCGAGTCGGCGGTCGTCCCGACGCCGCGGCCGACGATCGAGGCGAAGTTGTACTTCGCCCCGCCCTGCGTGGCGTCCTTCGCGTTCTCGACGCACCCCGCGAGGGTGGAGGAGACGTAGGGGATCGGGAACGCCTC
>JALOOY010000447.1 GCA_025454185.1 Thermodesulfobacteriota bacterium | reverse complement strand
GATTGACGCCGACTATCTTGCCTCCGGACAACTGATAGGCCACCTGGTCTATCTGCAGGGTCCCTTCGAAAAAGTCCCCTGGCAGCAGGGCGACCTGCGTATCGGCCTTGGCGATCTGGCCCGCGGCATCGGCCACGGACAAGCACACCATGGCCTTTTCGCCCACCGGGGCCGAGGTCCCTGGCGGCCAGACCGAATAGGGGACTTCGATGTAATCCCCATAACCCTGCAAGGCCGGAAACGGGGGTTTCTGGTCGGGACCAGGCACAGAAGGCGGCGCAGGGGCCTTGTGATAGTCGGCAATGAACACCGCACCGCCGGCGTAGTGATAGGACACCTGCCACGCGACCACGGGTCCCCCCAGGACCTGGGCAAAAATCTTGGGGGTCTCCCCGGGCAGAAGGCCCGGGTTGAGCACTTTGAATTGGCTGAACACCAGGGGTGAGAGCAGGGCCATGCCCGGTGTCAGCGTAAAAGGAGTACTGCTATTGTCTTTCTCTCCCGAAGGACCTTCCAGGACCTCGTTTTCAATATCCACCTTGAAAACAAATTTCTGGTCGGCCAGGAAAACCGCTGAAGAAGGCATCACCAGAGGCAGGGATTTGAAGGCGCCTGGGGGCAGGGGCTCGGCGATGCGCGTTTTGACCAGCGGGGCTCCCTCGGGGATCCCGGTTGGCCCGGCGATAAAAATCCCGATGGAGAAAGGCGGGGCTACACCGGTCCCCTGATTGGAAACCCGAACCTTGATTACCGTATCTTGTCCCTGCTTATGGATGTTTTCCACCTGGCCGGTCAGGTTCGGTATGATCAGGTCGGCCCGCAGGGAGATAGTCTGCGAAGGGGCGCCTGGCCCCGGTAAACCGCCTTCCAGCTTCCGGACCGTCAATGGTTCGGTTTTGAGGGCGGATCGCACCATGGCCCCCGGCAGCACCTCCAACGTCTTTTCCAGACTCGCCGTATCGGCGGACCGGCCCTCGGCGGCGGCAACGGTCTTAAAAATTGATATGCCGGCCTGTTTGGGAATAAATGTGAAACGCACTTCATCCAGCGCCTTCGCCTTGAGCCCCCGGAAGGTTTGCTCCCCTAAAGGCATTCGCCCCAGATAGTGTTGAAGTCGGATCGGCGGCAGGTCTCCTGCCCCGACATTTTGAATGACAATTCGGACTTCCACCGTTTCGCCGGCAGCGGGCTTCATCTTGCTGAAGGTGATGTTCCGGACGACGAGGCCGGACTGAAGGGGTGCAGAGATAACCGGCTGCATCTTGACCGCCCCAGCGCCCTCCCCGACTTTCTGCTCAAGGCGAAAAGCCTCGCGGCTTTCCGACAGCTTGGGGGGCACTTGCGGCTCGGCCCCGGAGGAAATAACCCCCAGAACCAAGGCTCCCCAAAAAAACGAGGCTATCCAGCGCTGTATGGTCATCGTCCTAATTCTTCAGCAGATTACAGATTTCCTGGGAATTTTTTTCCATTTGGTTGTTGGCCACATTCATGTCGATATCCCCCGCCGGAGTACTTTGCGACTGGCCGGAATTGTAGAAATATTGGATATAGGCCTTGTAAAAAGGACTCAGGATCATGTCCCCGCAATTACCCTTGAAATCCCGGACCTGGACCACGGATAGTTGCTGCCCGGCAGCGATGGTTTTGGCCTGAAAGTTGGTGGTCCCAATGGGCAGGCAATGATAGGATTTGTAGGATTCCCCTTCGCACAACTGGACATAGCCGTTGTTGGCTACGGGGGCTCCCCCCAGATTGCGGGCCGTGGCGGTTATTTCGATCTTTCCGCTGTTGGAAGAATATTTCTGCAGCAGCTTGAATTTGATTTCCGTTACGGCCAGATCCGGTTTGAGGGCAGCCATGGTAGCCGGAATGGGGGTAACGACCACGGCCGCCGCTCCGCCCTGACAGATCGCGGAATCGGCCGTCTTCAGCCATTCGTTGTCCTGCTCGTTCTGCTCCACGATTTCGTTTCCAGGATCGGCCACCAGTTTGATCTTGGCTCCGCACTTGGCGGTCCAGACCAAACTGTAAACGGAAGAAGTCTGACCCGGCTCCAGATAAGTCCCCGTTTTAGCCCCCAAGGCCCCGCCCAGCTTTAGGACGCCATCGACAAAGACAGCGGGATACGGCAGCGGCTCGGCCCTTTTGTTGCCCGTGTTTTTGACCTGGAAACTCAAGGTAACTTTATCCCCCTCTTTGAAGGTCGGCGGGACAAATTGGGGATTGAAAATGATTAGATTGGGGGCCTGGGCCAGCCCTACCCTGGAGGAATCCATCCGGGCCGGGGCCTGCTGCAACTTATCCGGCGTCAGCGGTTTGGGCCCGAGCCGGTCCGGTTTGGGCTGCATGCGGTCTTCGGCGGCCGCTGCCTCCCAGCCGCCCAGGCCGGCCAAAAGGATTATCGCCGAAACCGCCAGCGTTCGTCTAAAGGCTTGCATGTTGACCTCCTTGGCTTGCATCCGGTTTGGTTATTGGTCTCCGGATACGGAATTATGGTTCACGTCCGCCCAATCATCCGTTGATCCAGATCAATAATTCTGTTGGTTCCCGTTCAACGTCCGGACGGCATGGTCTGCCCGGCCGGCCCGCTCTTCAACGGGTCAGGGGGCAACGGTCCGGGTTTCTTGGGTTCGATCAATTTGTATTTTTCCGGCGGCAGGGTATGAATGCCGCCCCCCTGGGGCGACACCGTGCCGGGCTTCACCGTGAACTGGACCTGGGCTTCGTTGTTGTTCACATTGCTTTCCCCGCCCGGCATGGGCGGCGCCACTTGCGGTTTACTGCCCGGCCAGATGATGCCCTGAATGGTATAGGTGCCCGGGGACAGGCTGATTTTTTTAGTGGACGTGTAATTAAAAACCTGGCCGGCCGGGACCTCCGGCTCGGCGGCATTGGCCATGGGGATGCCGAAGGCCTGCAGGGCCTTCTCGTCGCCATGGAAAAACAGCGTGACGGCCCGGCTCTTGGCTGTGCCGATGTTTTTGACCTCCACGGTCAGGGTGGCCGTTTCCCCGGAGGCTACCGGATTGGGAGCCACCGCGAACTTGGTCAGGGTCAGGTCGGGCGCGTCGGCGGCCCGAATCGCTGAAACAGACAGGGTTAGAAAAAAACCTACCAGCAGAATTTTTACCTCGATGCCTTTATTACGCATGTACATTTACCTTTCTTTCGTTGTCTGATGTCTTTTTTTATCCATAATCCTGACCTGCAAACTATCGCGTCACCGGCGCCTGC
>JALOOY010000446.1 GCA_025454185.1 Thermodesulfobacteriota bacterium | reverse complement strand
GTCCTGCTCCTGGTGGACGCGGCCCAGGGGGTGCAGGCCCAGACCTTGGCCAACCTTTACGCAGCCCTGGAACAGAACCTGACTATCATCCCGGTGATCAACAAGATTGACCTGCCTTCGGCCGACATCGAACGGGTGAAAGAGGAGATTGAGATCGACCTGGGGCTGGATTCGGATGAGGCCCTGCTCTGCCCGGCCAAGGAGGGGATCGGCATCGAGGACATCTTCGAGGGGATCGTGGACCGCATCCCGCCGCCCCAGGGCCGGCCCGAGGAGCCCCTGACGGCCCTGATCTTCGACGCCCAGTATGATCCCTTCCGGGGGACGGTGGTGAGCTGCCGGGTGTTGGACGGAGTAGTCCGGCCCGGGGACAAGATCCGGCTCATGTCCAACGGTGCTGCCTACCAGGTGGAGGAGACCGGGATTTTCCGCCTGGTCCGGGAGCCCAGCGAGCGCCTGTCCGCCGGCGAGGTGGGCTACCTGATCGCCGGGATCAAGACGGTGGGCGACACCCGGATCGGCGATACCGTTACCCTCGACGGGCGCCCGGCCAAAACGGCCCTGCCCGGGTTCAAGGAAGTCAAACCGGTGGTTTTCTCTTCGGTCTACCCCATCTCCTCCGACGACTACCAGGACCTGTCCGAGTCCCTGGAAAAATACAAGCTCAACGACGCGGCCCTGGTCTATCAGAAAGACTCTTCGGCGGCCCTGGGGCAGGGCTTCCGCTGCGGCTTCCTGGGATTGCTCCATTTGGAGATCGTTCAGGAGCGCCTGGAGCGGGAATACAACCTGGCCATCATCATGACCATGCCCAGCGTCCAGTACCGCTATACGTTGAAGAGCGGCGAGACCGTGCTGGTAGACAACCCACAGGACTATCCGGATCCCATGCTGATCGCCCTCTCCGAGGAGCCCTTCATCCGGGCCGGGATCATGATCCCGGAGAGCTTTGTGGGCAACATCATGACCCTCTGCCGGGAGCGGCGCGGGGAAAACTCCCAGTACAGCTATCCCACGCCGGGGAGGGTGGAGATCAAGATGGATCTGCCCCTGGCCGAGGTCATCTACGATTTTTACGACAAGCTGAAGAGCCTGACCAAAGGCTACGGCTCCTTCGACTACGACCTGATCGGGTACCGGCCCAGCGACCTGGTCAAGCTCGACATCCTGGTGAACGGCCAGAAAGTGGACGCCCTGTCTCTCATGGTCCACCGCGACCGGGCCCGGACCCGGGCCGTGCAGATCTGCGACCGGCTCAAGGAGGAGATACCCCGCCAGATGTTCAAGATCGCCATCCAGGGCGCCATCGGGGGCCAGATCATCGCCCGCTCTACCGTTTCGGCCTTCCGCAAGGACGTGACCGCCAAATGCTACGGCGGCGACATCACCCGCAAGCGCAAACTGCTGGAGAAACAGAAGGCCGGGAAGAAACGGATGAAGATGGTGGGGGCCGTGGAGATCCCCCAGGGGGCCTTTGTGGCGGTGCTGAAGACGGATAAGGATTAGTACGAAAATACCGTTCGGCGAAGGAGCTGAATACAAAATTCTCATGCTTCGCAGGTGTGACGCCAACGGCGTCATATGGGCGTTCAGCACGAAAATAAATGAACATCGAACATCCAACATCGAACGTCCAACATCGAATTGCGGTAGGGAAGAAAAAGCCTCAGTGGGGATTTGCAGGAATAATGGAAGAGTTGTAGCACAGCCGCCCTCGGCTGTGCCCCTATGGCAGCTATTTTCATGCTTCATGGATGTTCACCCCAAGTCGGGGGGGTTATTTAAAAAGATGAAAGATGAGAGTAGAGTGGAGGAAGAAAGGGGAGTGGTAAGGGCGGCCGACGGGCTGTATGTGCACGTTCCTTTCTGTCTGAGCCGGTGTCCTTACTGCCATTTCTATTCCACCGTGGATCCCGCTTTCATCCCGGATTGGGCCGCGGCGGTGGAGCGGGAAGCCGTTTTCTACCGCAGTCTATTTACCCGTTTCGATACGATTTATTTTGGCGGGGGGACGCCCTCGCTCCTGCCGACAAACATACCGGGTCGGCTGCTGGAGGTCTTTAGGCGTCTTTTCTCCATCGATTCCGCGGCTGAAATCACCCTGGAGGCCAATCCCGGCGACCTGACTCCCGAAAGTTTACAGGGGTTCAAAGGGCTCGGCATCAACCGGATCAGCCTGGGGGTCCAATCCCTGGACGACCGGGATCTGCGTTTTCTCAAGAGACGGCATACGGCCGCGCAGGCCCTGGAGGCGGTCGAAGGGATCCGTGGCGCCGGGTTCAAAAATTTGAGTTTGGATCTGATCTACGGGATCCCGGGACAGACCGCGGAAACCTGGCAAGAAACCCTGGAAAAGGCCGCCCGGCTGCAGCCCGAGCATCTTTCCTGTTATGAGTTGACCGCCGAACCCGGCACCGTCCTGGGGCGCGCGGTCCGGACCGGCGGGGTCGGTCTGCCCGGAGAGAACGAACGCCGGGATTTTTTCCTGCAGACCTCGTCCTTTCTAGCGGCCCGCGGTTATGAACACTACGAGGTCTCCAATTTCGCCCGGGGAACCGTTCATTACGCCAGGCACAATCAAAAGTATTGGGATCACCGGCGCTACCTGGGATTAGGCCCTTCAGCCCATTCCTTCGACGGCCGGCGGCGCTGGTGGAACGCAAGGACCTTGAAGAGCTACCTGGAGCGGTTGGGGCAGGGTCGGCTGCCGGCGGGGGGAGAGGAAACGCTAACTCCCGAGCAGCGGCGTCTGGAAGTCCTCCTGCTCGGGTTCCGGACCCGGTCCGGTGTAGCCCTGAAAGACCTGTCCCTAAACCGTGAGCGGGAAAAAGTATTGACAGCCTTGGAAGAAAACGGAAAAATCATCAGGCAGCAAGACCGAATGATCCCGACACCGGCAGGATTCCTGGTGGCGGATCGGCTGCCTTTGTTTTTTTGCTGAATTTTCCTGCCTGAAAAACCAAAATATATGAGGAAAAGAGATGAAGAGAATAATCT
>JALOOY010000445.1 GCA_025454185.1 Thermodesulfobacteriota bacterium | reverse complement strand
GTGGCCAAACGGCTGAACGTGCCCCTCGAAAAATTCTTTCTCACCGTGCATAAATACGGCAACATCTCCTCGGCCTCCATACCCATCGCCCTGGACGAGGCGGTGCGGACCGGGGCGATTCAGACCGGGCAGCGTATTATTCTGACGGCCTTCGGCGGGGGCTTGACCTGGGGGAGTGCGTTGATTGAATGGTAGACCATGGATGCGGGATAAAGACAAACCGCGATACCGGATACTGGATAAAGACGAAAAACGATGCTGGATGCTGGATGAAAGACGGGGAGTAGACCAACTGCCATAAAAAAACCGCGCCGGAAGGGCGCGGTTTTTTTGCCCAGTATCCAGAATCGTCTTTTGTCTTTATCCAGTATCGGTCTTAAGTGCCCATCTCCCACGAAGCCAGATACTTCTTCTGTTCCGCGGTAAGGGTGTCGATCTTGATGCCCATGGCGGCCAGCTTCAGGCGGGCGATCTCCCGGTCGATCTCTTCGGGCACCGTGTAGACCGTCTTCTTCAGGTTCTTGGCCTCCCGGACCAGGTATTCGGAGCAGAGGGCCTGGTTGGCGAAGCTCATGTCCATCACGCTGGAGGGATGCCCCTCGGCGGCGGCCAGGTTGATGAGGCGTCCTTCCCCGAGGACATTGATCTTCTTCCCGCTGGTCAGGGTAAACTCTTCCACATACTCCCGGATCTGCCGCCGCTTGCGGCTGATCTGGGCCAGGCCCTTGAGGTCCAGCTCCACGTTGAAATGGCCGGAGTTGGCCACGATGGCCCCGCTTTTCATGGCGGCAAAGTGCTCCTTGCGGATGACCTTGATGTCGCCGGTGAGGGTGACGAAAAAATCGCCGAGGGGGGCCGCCTCGGCGATGGGCATGACCCGGTAGCCGTCCATGACGGCCTCCAGGGCCTTCAGGGGGTCCACCTCCACGATGATCACGTTGGCCCCCTGGCCCGTGGCCCGCTGGGCCACGCCCCGACCGCACCAGCCGTAGCCGCAGACCACGAAAACGGAGCCGGCCAGCAGGCGGTTGGTGGCGCGGATGATGCCGTCGATGGTGCTTTGTCCGGTGCCGTAGCGGTTGTCGAACAGATGCTTGGTGTTGGCGTCGTTGACGGCGATGATGGGGTAGGCCAGGACCCGGCTGTCCGCCATGCTGCGCAGGCGGATGACGCCGGTGGTGGTCTCCTCGGTGCCCCCGAGGATGCCTTTGAGCAGCTCCCGTTTTTCCGAGTGGATGGTGGAGACCAGGTCGGCGCCGTCATCCATGGTCAAATGGGGCTGGGCGGCCAGGGCGGCATAGATGTGGCGGTAATAGGTCTCGCTGTCTTCCCCCTTGATGGCAAAGACCGGAACGCGGTCCTGCTGGACCAGGGCCGCGGCCACGTCGTCCTGGGTGCTCAGGGGGTTGGAGGCGCAGAGGGTCACGTCGGCTCCCCCGGCCTTCAGGGTCCGGACCAGCCCGGCGGTCTCGGTGGTCACATGGAGGCAGGCGGCCAGCCGGAAGCCTTTCAGCGGCTTTTCCTTGGCGAAACGTTTTTGAATGCTTTTGAGAACCGGCATGCTCTGCATGGCCCACTCGATACGCAGGGCGCCCTGGCCGGCCAGTTTGATGTCTTTGATGTCGAAATCCACAGGTGGTTCCTTTCTAATCGTTATTTCCCATCGGTCGGATCGGTCGGATCGGACTGATCCGTCGGATGATTCACCGAACTGACCTGAGGTATTAATCAGTTTGCGTAACAGCTTTACCTGCCCTTTCCCTTCAGCCCGGCCTTGTCCCGCAGCAGTTCGGCCTTGTCGGTAAGTTCCCAGGAAAAACCGGGCTCGGTGCGGCCGAAATGGCCGTAGGCGGCGGTCTGTTTGTAAATGGGCCGCAGCAGGTTCAGGTGCCGGATGACCTCCGCAGGGCGGAAGCTGAAAGTCTCGCGGATGATGCGGTTCAATTGCTCATCGGGGACCTTCCCGGTGCCCCGGGTGTCCACGAAGATGGACAGGGGATCGGCCCGGCCGATGGTGTAGGCCACCTGGAGACGGCAGACGTCGGCCAGGCCCGAAGCCACCACGTTTTTGGCCACGTAGCGGGCCATGTAGGAAGAACTCCGGTCCACCTTGGAGGGATCTTTTCCCGAAAAGGCCCCGCCGCCGTGGCTGCCCCGCCCCCCGTAGGTGTCGGCGATGATTTTGCGGCCGGTCATGCCGCAGTCGCCCAGAGGGCCGCCGACTACGAAGCGGCCGGTGGTGTTGATCAAGAATTGGGGCTTGCCGGCCAGCAGCTTGGCGGGAATGACCTTTTTGATGACCGTTTCTATGATCCCTTCCTGCAGTTTTTTATAGGTCACATCGGGGGTGTGCTGGGCCGCTATGACGACGGCTGGAATGGAAACGGGCTTCCCGTCCTGATATTCCACGGTCACCTGGGTTTTGCCGTCGGGGCGCAGGAAGTTGAGGATCCCCTTTTTACGGACTTCCGCCAGGCGCCGGGCCAGACGGTGGGCGTACCAGATGGGCATGGGCATCAGGTCCTTGGTCTCGTTGCAGGCATAGCCGAACATCATGCCCTGATCGCCGGCGCCCTGTTCCTTATTTTCGCTGCCGTTGACCCCCCGGGCGATGTCCGGGGACTGTTTGTCGATGGTGGTCAGCACGGCGCAGGTCTCCCAGTCAAAACCCATGGAGGAATCGTTGTAGCCGATATCGCGGATGGTGGAACGGACGATCCCCGGCATGTCCACGTAACAGGCCGTGGTGATTTCCCCGGCGATGAGGACCAATCCGGTGGTAACCAGGGTCTCGCAGGCCACCCGGGAGGTGGGCTCCTGGGCCAGGATGGCATCCAGAATGGAATCGGAGACCTGATCGGCCACTTTGTCCGGGTGGCCCTCGGTCACTGATTCCGAGGTGAAAAAGTAGCGGTGGGATTGACTCATAAACGCTCCTCCTTGAAAAAATGTTTTATAGTAAGTGTTTGAATTTTTTTGTCAAGCTAAAATCCGGTTGAGGGTAGGCGGCCTGCCGGGAAGCTTCAGGGGCGGCGGCACGGTCCGGGGTGTTCAGGCGCGATCAATCCCCCGGAGACGATCAACTTGAAGGCCTCCTCCACCGACATTTTTAAGACCAGCAACTCTTTTTCGGGGACCAGGACGTAATAGCCCGTGGTGGGATTGGGCGTGCAGGGGACAAATACGTTCCAGAGGCGTTCCCCGCCCGGCCCCTGCAGTTCGCCCCGGGCCGGGCCGACGGAAAGCCCGATGGAAAAGAAACCCGGCCGCGGAAACTCCAGCATGACTACCTGCTGAAAGTGTTTGCCGGAGTTGAGAAAAATGGCCTCGGTGAACTGCTTCAGTCCCAGGTAAATATTGCGGACAATGGGGATGCGCCGGACCAGGGCCTCCCACCACCCGACCAGTTTCCGGCCCGCGTAGTTGTGGGTCAGCACGCCCACGATGAGAATCAGGATGCCGAGCAGGACCAGACCCAGGCCGGGCAGGTGGAAGCCCAGCAGGGTGTCCGGGTGCAGCCGCTGGGGCAGCACCGAGAGCAGCTCATCGATGACGCCGATCAGGGCCTGGATGATGTAGACGGTAATGGTGATCGGGACGACTACGATCAGCCCCGTAAGGAGGTAATTCTTGAGCCAGATCCTCAGGCGGGACAATCCGGGTTTCCCTCCAGGAAGCCGTTGTCGATCAGGCGGGTCTTCCCGACCCAGGCGGCCAGGATCAGGACGGCCTTGTCCCTGATCAGGTCCGTATCATCCAGGGTTTCCGGGTCCACGATCCGGGCGTAATCAAGGCGGGCGCGGGCCTCTCCGGAGATGCGGCGGACCACGTCTTCCAGCAGGACGGCAGCCCGACGTTCCCCGGACCGGCACCGCTCCCGAGCCGCCTTCAGGGAAGCGGAGAGAGCGAGGGCGGACCGCCGCTCTTCCGGGGAAAGGTAGACGTTGCGGGAACTCATGGCCAGTCCGTCGGGTTCCCGGACCGTAGGCCTGCCCACCACTTCCAGGTCCAGGTTGAGATCTTCAACCATACGGCGGATCACGACGTATTGCTGATAATCTTTCAGCCCGAATATGGCCCAGTGGGGTTGGACCAGATGGAAAAGTTTCAAGACCACGGTGGCCACCCCCCGGAAATGCCCGGGGCGGCTGGCCCCGCACAAGCCCCGGCTGACCTTTTCCACGGTAACATGGGTCTGGAAATGGACCGGATAAAGGTCTTCCGGGGACGGGCTGAAAAGGACATCCGCACCAGCCCCGCGGGCCAGGGCCAGGTCCCGTTCCTCATCCCTTGGATATCGTTCGAAATCTTCCCCGGGGCCGAACTGCAGGGGGTTGACGAAGAGGCTCACCACCAGGCGGTCGGCCCGGGAACGGCCGTATTCCATCAATTGCAGGTGGCCGGGGTGAAAAAAACCCATGGTAGGTACGAAGGCTACGGTCCGGCCGGACCGCCGCTGGTCGTTGGCCCATTGCTGCATATCGTGAGGACTGCTGAGGCGTTCCATAACAAAAAAACCTCCGGTAGGGGCCGAGAGGCTCTCGATTTTTGAGAAAATCTCTCCCCCTCGCCGGCACAGGCGGGGGGCAACTTCCTGAAAATTCAACTATCATAGAAGGCGGGCCGGTGAGAAGTCAAGCCTTTTTAAAAGGACAATTCCCTTGACAAATAATGAATTTTAATCATAATTAACAGTTTATCTGTCCGAAAGGACCTGCCGAGCCCGGAAAGTGCATGACCATGAAACCCATACCGCCGGATAGCGTGCCCCGGGGTGGTCTGAAAATCGACCGGATTTTGGAGCCGGAGTGGCTCCGGGACCGGGGCCAGGAAAGAAATCTGGGTTTTGTCCCGGCCGGTCCTTTTGAGATCCGGGGAGAACTGAATCGGGTCAACCAGGAGCTGGTCTTCGCAGGGCGCCTCAAAGCCACCGTACGCCTGGCCTGCGGCCGGTGTCTGGAAGATTTTACGATAGAGGTCTCGGGGCCCTTGGAGGCCCGCTGGCGGATCGTAGCGGCCCCGACCGACCGGTCCGGCCGGTCGGAGGAAGAAGGCCCCTGGCTGGAAGACCTGGAAACGGGCGACCTCCGGCAGGGGGGGTTGGACCTGGCCGAATACCTGCTGGAGCAGGTCATCTTGAATATTCCCATGGCCCCCTTGTGCCGGGAGGACTGCCGGGGGATTTGTCCGGTCTGCGGGGCCAATCGGAACAGCGGCCTTTGCCAATGCGGGGGAGAGCGGAAGGAAAGTCCCTTTAAGGACTTGAAAAAACTAATTAAATAAATTGGATTTATTTTGCTTGGAAATAAACCGGGAGGATGATAATGGCTTTACCCAAGAGAAGACACTCAAAATCAAGGACGGGGAAAAGGCGGGCCCACGATGCCCTGAAGGCGCCGTCCCTGTCGGTCTGCCCGCAATGCCATGAACCCAAACTGCCTCATTTCGCCTGCCCCTCCTGCGGGACCTACCGCGGACGAAAAGTCGCCGTAATGGAAGAAGAATAGCCTCAGGGAGACCGCTTTTGCCCAAGAATCCAGTCCATTGATCCTGAGCCCAACCGCAATGGAAACGATAAAAATCGCGGTGGATGCCATGGGCGGGGACCAGGCCCCCGGGGCCGTGGTGCAGGGCGCC
>JALOOY010000444.1 GCA_025454185.1 Thermodesulfobacteriota bacterium | reverse complement strand
AGGGCCTCCTTGGCAAAGTCGGTGCCCACGTCTTCGCAATGCTGTTGAATGAAGTCAACTACCCGTTTCCATTTTTCCGGCAGGGTGGGTTCCGGGGGCGTGGGGGCCGTTGGCGCGCTGTGCCGACGGATGGCCACCGGCGACAGGACGCGGGTGATCTGCTTGCTGTCGCAGACCGGGCAGGTGATTTCCCCGGACTGCCGCTGGTGCTGGAAGGCCTCGCTGCCGGCGAACCAGCCTTCAAAATAATGGTCGGAGTCACATTTCAGGTCCAGGACGATCATAATAACCAAGTATACCCTAGGTAAAATTTCAGCTAAATTCGAAACTCGAAATTCGAAACTCGAAACAAATTCAAAATCACCGAAACTCTAATGACCGAAACCATGGCATCCCCGTCATAAGGTGCAGAGAATGACGGCCATGGCATCCCTATTCGATGTTGGACGTTCGATGTTCGATGTTCGTCTTTTCTATCAAATTATCCCCTCTTCCATCAGGTCCCTTAGGACCTCATCCAGCTTCAGCCCCTTCCGGGCCAGCCCTTCTCGTCCGTAATTCATATTGGCCTCCAGGACCAACCAGCCCCTTTCGGAAGTATGGCATAAATCAAGGCCCACGTCATCAAAATTGCAGGCCCGGGATACCGAACGGGCAAAATCCAGCGCTTCCCCGGGAATGTGCTCGAAATCGAGGGCCGCACCCCGGGCCAGGTTGTGACGGAATTCACCGCTCGGAGCTTTTTTCCAGTAGGCCAGGACCACCCGGTGCTTGATGAGAATAACCCGCAGGTCTCTTTCCAAAGGGAGATATTCCTGAATGTAGGCCGGCCGGTTCCCGGCCAGGTAGGCCTGCAATTCTTCGGCCTTGGTAATTAGGAAAATGCCCCGGCCCAGGGAGGAACCGCGGGCCACCTTGGCTATTAGGGGGAGGGAAAAATCGCGCAAGATGGCATCCCGCTGACGACCGAAATAACAGCGGGTCCGGGGATGGGGGAGGCCCAGGACCTGGAAGAGAATGGTCTGCTTGACTTTGTCGCCGCAGTAAACATAGGTTTCGCGGCTGGGAAATATTTCTTTGCCCAAAGTCAGGAAGAGGTCAACCAGCAGGGCGGTGGGGTAATAGACCTTATCCGCCCGGCGGATGAGTTCCTGGTCCGCTGGTGCAAAGTCCGAAAAATTGGGCCGGGGTTTAAGGAAGGTCAGGCCGGGACAGGACCGGAACCGGCGACTGAAGGTGATGCGCAGGGAGGGGGCTGCGGGTGGTGTCACCGCAGGACCGAGCGGGGAGGGTATACACCGGCCTTGACCGTCACATTGGCGCCTACGATGCTGCGTGGTCCGAGCAGAGTACCCGGGCTGGTCACAGAATTGCAGCCGGTCTCCGTCCGGTCCCCCAGGATGACCCCGAATTTCCGCAGTCCGGTATCGTATTTTTCCTTGGCGGTCTGGACGGTAACGGCTGAACGGATGATTTTGAGATTGGCCAGCTTGGTGCCGGCGCCCAGGTTACAGTGGTTACCCAGGATACTGTCGCCGATATAGGCAAAATGGCCGGCCTTGGCGCCGTTCAGCAGGATGGAATTTTTCATCTCCGTCACGTGTCCCACCACGCAGTGGTCGCCCACCAGGCAGCCGCCTCGCAGGTAGGCGCCCTGGCGGACCTCGGTGCAGCGGCCGATGAAGGTCGGACCCTGCAGGAAGGCCCCGGATTCCACCACCGTTCCCTCCCCCAGGAAGATATCCGGCCCGGCCAGGGTGACGCCACCGTACAGGACGACGGCCCCGGCCAATTCCCGGTCCCGGTGGAAGACCCGGAAGCTGCCCTTGGTGGCATCGCCGGGGGCCAGCCGTAGATCATCCTGGATCAGTTCACCTTTATAGAGCACACTGGTGCGTGTCAAAAAAGACCCCTGAGCCAGGAGGGCCTGCACGTTGGGGCGGACCCGATCCTGGAGGTAGGGTTTGATCCGGGGCAGTATCTCCCAGACCAGTTCGGCCTCTTCGAAGAGGTCCCTAAATTCCCAATCCGAGGTATCGAAATAATCTTCCGGGTGAATCATGGGCGAATAGTGCTCCAGTTCGTAATTATAAACGCGTATTCTGGTCATCCTGGCGAAAGCCAGGATCCAGTCCCGCTTCCGGCGGGATGGATGCCGGCCATTCGATTAAACTCATGGCCCTGAGTTTATCGAAGGGTTTTCACCGGCATGACAGAGTGGTTAAGCCCTTCTTTTTTGATTCGTTCCCAAGTTATGGATTCCAGTAATAAGATCGAGTATTCCTCCGCAATCCATTATCTTTAATAACCTAGGTACATTCCCCTGTCAACGGCCTTTCTCCGGATCAGGGAAAACCAGTACGACCTGGGCACCCCCCTCGGCCCGGTTCCGGACCCGCAGCAGGCCGCCGTTCTGGGCCACGATTTTCTGAACGATGCTCAATCCCAGGCCTACCCCTTTTTCCTTGGTGGTAAAAAAAGGCGTGAAAATTTTCTCGAGGTTTTCCGTCGGGATCCCCGGCCCGTTATCTTCCACCTGCACTTCGAGGCCGCCGGCAAAACGGCCTTCGGTCAGGCGGCGGCCGCCCACCCGGATCAATCCTTCTTGGGGTACCGCCTGGACGGCGTTGATCAAAATATTCCAGAGGATCTGGGAGAATTCGCCGGGCGGTATACGCAGGTACAGTCCCCTTTCGAGATCGATCTCCCAGCGGATGCCCGGTGACACTCCTTTGGTCTTACGGATCAG
Source organism: Thermodesulfobacteriota bacterium (assembly GCA_025454185.1). Taxonomy (GTDB): domain Bacteria; phylum Desulfobacterota; class RBG-13-43-22; order RBG-13-43-22; family RBG-13-43-22; genus JACRCK01. Next base: position 256 of record JALOOY010000444.1, on the reverse strand, counting down.
TTCCAGGGTCCCGGGAATCAGGTCGGCCAGATCGACCCGCTGTTCCGCCTGCTGTGACGGGCGGGCAAAGGTTAAAAAATCGTGGAGCAGGGTGTCCAGCTTGTCCACTTCTCGGGAAATCAGGTTGAGCAGGCGGTCCCCCGAACCGTCCTCCTTCAGTTCCTCCCGCAGCATCTGGATGGAACCGCTGATTGAGGCCAGCGGGTTCTTGACTTCATGGACGATGCCGGCGGCCATCTGCCCCATAATGGCCTGG
>JALOOY010000443.1 GCA_025454185.1 Thermodesulfobacteriota bacterium | reverse complement strand
ACCCGGCGCAGTTGCCGGGCCTATCTGCCGGATCCGGTTTCCCGGGAATTGATCGCTGAACTGCTGGGCTGGGCCGGTAAGGCCCCTTCGGCCATCAACGTGCAGCCCTGGGAGTTTATCGTCGTAGCCGGTGAGGAAAAGGAAAGACTGGCCCGCCGCATTTTAAAAGCCCACCGGGAGAAAAAGGTTTCCTGCGGTCCCGGGACCTCGCGCCCCCTGCCCGAACCCTGGACCGGGCGCCAGCGGCGGCTTTACGGGGCCATGAAAGAAATCGGCGATCCCCTGGGACTGGACCTCAATCAGTTCGTGGGCGAAGGGAGCTGCCGGTTTTACGGGGCCCCGGCCGCTCTCCTGGTCTGCCTGGACCGCCTCTTCCCGCCGCTGCGCATGCTCGATATCGGTCTGAGCCTGGGTTATCTGCTGCTGGCGGCCCAGGCCCGGGGCCTGGGAACCTGCCCCATCGGCCTGATCCTGGCCTATGAGGACGATATCAAGGAGCACCTGAACATCCCGGAAGAGAAACAGCTACTTCTGGCCCTGGCCCTGGGCTATCCGGACCCGGAGGCGCCCATGAACCGGCTCCAATCCGATCGGGAGGACCTCGGCGGCCTGGTTCGCTGGCTTACCTGAGCCCTTTGATTTCCGCCTCCAGGCGGGCGAAAAAACGCTCCATGAACCGGTGCCGTCCTTCCGCCAGAGAACGGCCCGTGGAGGTGAGCATCCGTTCCCGGACCCGCCGCAACTTGACCTGGAATTCCCGATAGGCCGTATCTTCCCAACTGTACGAGACGGTCCGGGACAGGTCCTTATGGGAATTGTGCAGCCGGGCCCCCACTTCACCGGCGAACAGAAAGGCCCGCCCCAGGCCTACGGCCCCGATGGAATCCAGTTTGTCGGCATCGAAGAGGATGCGGGCTTCCAGAGTGGCCGGGGCCTGGGTCCCGCGGAAGCGGTGGCTGCGGATGCAGTCCCGAACCCGCTTCCGCATCGCAGCGGGGATATCCAGGTCCTTCAGGATATCAACGGCCTTTTCGGCGCCGATCCGGGCATGACAGACCCGGCCTCGGGAGGCCGTTTCTTCCTTCCGGCCGATATCATGGAGCAGGGCCGCCAGGGCCAGTATGGTCAAATCCGCCTTTTCCTTTTTCCCCATGAGCAGACTGAGATCGAACACCCGCCGTACATGATCCCAACCGTGGCTCCCGGGGGATTCTCCCACCGCCTGCCGGGCCCGGGTCTCGATCTCCCGCCATTTCTTTTCCGTCAATTGTATTTCGTTTCTTTTCTTCATAATGTCATTTTCTTGACTAAAAACCGGAGATTTCAAGGCCCTTCGGCGAGTAATTTTTTAATTAATTGATTTATTTGGGTATTTATAATAATCCCGATTGGCATGTACCCTGCATAAATTTCATTAAAAAATTTATCCATCAAAAGGAAGCAGCCGTATGGATCTCAGACCGGAAAGCAATCCGCCCATTCCTCCCCCTCCGGACCACGAAATGTTGATGAAACGGGTTGATTTAATGGCCGTAAACGCGAAATTTGAGTCGGCCAGGATGGGGGAGGAAGGCGCAATCTGGGCGGTTACAATGGAAAGGTTGAAACGTTTGGTGCTCAATGCCCTGGCCGGGGCGCTGAAAAACTCCCGGCCGGTTCGGGAAGATTAATCCCGGGCCTGTTTACTTTCCGGACGCCCCTGCCAGACAGCTTGAAGCTGCTGCAAAGCCGGGGTCCAGACCCGGTGGAAGTGATCCCAGAATAGGGTCTTGGCCAGGATCAGGCGGTTTTCTTTGGGCCCGGCGTGCTTCATCGTCTGATCCCAGGAAGCCTGGATGGCCCGCAGCCGGTCCTTCATTTCCTCGCTCCGGGCGCTCTGGATGACGGCCTCGATGGCCCGCTTACGCTCCAGCTCGAAGGCAAAGCGGTTTTCCCGGAACAGGCGCTGCAGTCGGGCGTGTTCCTCCAAGGCCTTTTCTTCGCGTTCTTCGCGGTTTTCTTCCCAGCGCAACGGTTCCATCTATCTGATCTTGAGATTTTTCAGGAAACGTTCCCAATAGGGCCAAGGGTCCTCCAGGATGACCCGGGATTGATCCGCTTTGATCCCTCGAACCTGGGGCCGCCCGCTGATCCGGGTGGTGAGCGGCTCGCGGCAGGCCAATTCCAGCCGGTATTGTTCTTCCACCCGGGCATAGGGGCTCCCCGGCAGGGGGTCCCGATAGACCGGGCCGGTTTCGATCCAGCCCTCTTCCGGGTTGGCGGCGGCCACCGGAATTTCCAGGCGCTTCAGCTCCCGCTGCACCATATCCCAGACCTGCCGGCAGGACAGGTCACTGACCATGACCTGGCTGCCCCCCTCTTCCCGCGGCGACTGCTGGCAGGTGGGGGCCATGGCCAGCAGAGAAACCAGCACAACTGCCAGGATCAGCCCGCGCATCAGTAGTCCACCCGGACCCGGATCTCGGTTCCGTTCGGCTGGTACCGGGAGGCCCCCAGTTTGCGCTGCAGGGAGAGATAGGGGTTGACGTCCCAACCCGGGGGATGGGCATAAAGCAGGCTCATGAAGTTGCGCATAGTGGCGGAAATGTTCCCGTTGCCGCCGTCCGGGTCCATCAGGCCGCCGTCGGCCGTATGGCCGAAGAAACCCAGAGCGTGGGCGGCCTCATGGGTCAGAGTATTGTCCAGCCCGCCCCGGCACTGCTGTTGATTATTGTTGATATAGATCACCGCCCGGGAAATGCGGCCGGAATTAAAATAATAGGTATTGGTCAAACCGCAGTAACTGTTGGCCCCGGTCCAGTTGAAGGATATGCCGTCGCTGGGCGGGGAGCCGACAAAATTGAAGCTGACCGGACCGGCCCAGCGGTTGATGGCCGTTTCGACGCCGGGTATGCCGCCGGTGTAGACATTGATATTGTTGGACCCCCAGCGGATGGTATGGCCGTCGAGTTCCTTGGCGTTGTGGTCGTACAGAAAACGATAATCGCTCCCGCCCCCGCCCCCGCCGGAA
>JALOOY010000442.1 GCA_025454185.1 Thermodesulfobacteriota bacterium | reverse complement strand
AGCATTGGCCGCGTTGAAGGCGCTGATCCCCGGGATGAATTCCTTTTCCTGGTCTCCCAACCCGGCGACGATGTGACGCAGGCTGCCGTAGATAAAAGGATCCCCGTATTCCAGCAGGGCCACGTTCTTGCCCCGCAGCAGTTCGGACCGGATCAGTTGCACTGCTTCCGCCATCTTCTTATCCAGCAGGGCCTTCTTTTCCTCCGGCGAAAGCTTGGCCAGATCCTTTCCATAAATGGGCTCGGGCAGGAGATACTTGAAGGGGTCAAAGAGTATCGGACGGTTGCCGATATAAGCAGCGAACCTTTTTTGGATATCTTCAGTGCAGACCACCACATCGGCCTTCCCCAGGGCGGACAGGGCCTTTCGGGTCAACAGGTCCGGATCGGCGCAACCCACGCTGATCAGGTAAGCCTTGGGCGGCTGCCGCAGGTTGACAACCTCTATTCGCGAAACGGATTTCACCCAGCGGTCGGCCGACAGCTCGTCAGGGATCACCAGCTTGAACCGGCCGTCCGCCTGGATGGGCCGCCCCTCCCGGCGATCGGCAATGATGATCCGGCGCCCCAGGGGACCCAGCGCCAGTTCCCCCAGAGAAAGGAGAGACCGGTACCCGTCCGGTGCGGAAACCACCACGGCCGCATCGAGGTCCGGCGGCACGCCGGCCCGGGTGAGTATTTCCAGCAGGGGGGCCCCCTCGAAACGGAGCAGACCGTGATAACCCTTGCCGTCGCCCATGACCTTGCCGGTCACCTCCTGGCGGGAATAGGCCGACAAATCGGTCAGGGTCGCCAGGGTTTTCCCTCCCTGGACCAGGGTCAGATCAGGGGCATAGAGTTCCGCCAGCCGTTTCACCGGCAGATTCAAATGCAGGTCCACCACCTCGATGCTGACGATGGCCTCCAGGGACCGTTCCCGATAAAAATCATTGGCCACCGCCAGCTTGGGGAAGCCCACCTGCCTTTTCAGGGGATCCAGCCAGACCCGATAGACCTCCGGTTTGTGGCAGGAGCCGCAGTCCCGCAGGGGCATGATCGGCTCCCCCTGGAGGGCCACGACGATTCCCGCGGGGTTGCTGTAGAAGACCTCTCCCCAGGACAGAACGGCCTGCTTCCCTTCCCGGTTGCGGACCACGACAGCCATGTCCAGGGGCTTGTAAAAGGATCCTTCCCCCTTCTGTACACCGGCCAGCTCCAGCAGTTCCCGGAGCGGCACCCCACGGTATTGAAAGGACCCGTGAAAGCTCTTGTCCTGACCCAGTTCGTTCAGGCGCACCGGGACCGTTTGGAAACGCGTCAGATCGGTCATGGTCAATTGCAGTGGTTGCTTGACCGCCCCGATAATACGCAATGTGTCCGGTGCAGCGGCCCAGGCCGCCAGGGCCGGCAGCAACATAAACGTAACCAATCCGGAAATGATCCACCTTTTATTCATGAAATTCTCAGCCCCCTTCAGGTCGATTTTCGCTGCGGGAAATACCAGAGCATACATATGATCAGAAAGACAAACCCCCAGAAAATGAACCGCCGACCGGGATCTTCCTTGATCAGGATGGTAAGGTTAGGCCCCGGGCTCTTCCCGCGGGCCAGGTCCAAGTGAAAGGTCGTCTCCCCGAGGACAACCGGTTCCATGATCCGAACTTCCCGAACTTCAGTTCGACCGGCCGCCTCCAGCCGCAGCAGGGCCGCGCACTGTTTGATTCGGCCCTGTAACGGGCCCGGTCCGGGATAGCGCTCACAGTCACCCTGGAGGACGTGGACCTGCCCCTGGCCCGGAACATCCGCCACGCTGCCGGGGACGGCCGGGATAACACCGTTGAACCCTGCCACCAAACTGATGCCGTGGCCCCCCAGAATGACTAGAAAACAGAGATGGATGAATGACGGGCTGACGCGGATGGAGAAGGCCCGGAGCCCCATCTTCCGGCGGAAAGGCCAGAGCTGGATCATTCTTTTCAGGGCGCAGACCAGGGTGTTAACTCCCAGGAATAACAGCAGGGCCAGGAGGGTAGCCAGCCACCAGACCTTGCCGGCATTTTCCCGACCGAGTTTCAACGCCCATTCCTGGATGAGCAGGTGGTTCAACGGGTTGAACAGGGCATAATTAAATTTGAGATAATAAGAGCCGACGCCCAGGTTGAGGGAGATGAGCAGCAACAGCCAGAAATTGACCGGCACCTCAGCGCAGAAATTCCAAGCCTTCCGGAGCATTTTTACTATCCTCCGATCCGGGGTGGCGCATTGGTTTCGGTCAGCGCGCCGCCGTAGCCGTAGATCAGAATCAGCGCCAACCCGATCAGGGAAAAGCGGGCCTCCGTTTTAAGGTTCCAGACCGGCAGGTAGCGTAGATGCAGCAGCGCGGCATAGAAGCACCAGAGGGAGGCCGATTGCAGGTGGCGGGCGCTCCAGTGCAAGGGGGTAGCCCAGCCCAGATAGGCCCAATAGGCGCCCACCACCTGGGCCGCGCTGTAAAGGATAAAGCCCCAGACCAGGAAGGAATGAAAGAGACGGGCCGCTTCCTCCCGCAGGAGATAAACGATCCCCAGGGTCCCGCCGGCGATGAAGCAGGCATGGCTGACCACCTCCAGCAAGAAAAAGAGCCAGGAAAAAATGGTCTGGGTTTTCGGATTGGGCGGGATTACGCCCGGCGGGAAAAGAAAAGACAACAACGCCGAAGCCGTCAATGGAAAAAGCAACGCGCCGGAAAGAGGGGATTTCCCGGGAATACAGCGCAACCCCAGAGCCAGGGAGGCCAGGCACCAGGGCAGAAAATACGTCTCTTCAAAAAAGGCATAGGGAGACCACATACCCACCAATCCGGCCCGCCTGATCAGGAAAACAGTATGGATCAACCAACCCGGGCCAAGGAAGACGAAAGGCAGCGCGGGGCGCCGGCATAAAAAGGCGATCAAGGCCGCCGCATACAAAGCCGTTACGGCCCAAAAGTTGATATGGAATGGAATCGAGATCATCCGTCTGTTGGTATGCAAGGCGAAAGGATATGCTTCGCCTTTATTG
>JALOOY010000441.1 GCA_025454185.1 Thermodesulfobacteriota bacterium | reverse complement strand
CAGAGGGCCTGGAGCGCTTGAAACGCTGCGGGGTCCGGACCATCGAACTGGGATTTCAGGCCCTGGATGACCGGGTATTGTCGCGATCACTGCGGGGGCACGGGGTAGGGGACAACCTGCGGGCCCTGGATCTGGTAAAGGAAGAGGGCCTGGCGGCCGGGGTACAGTTGATGCCCGGCCTGCCCGGAGACTGTCCGGAGGGCTTTCTGGATTCGTTGAACCTCCTGATCGACCGGCCTCCGGACTTTGTTCGCCTCTACCCGGCCCTGGTCTTCCAAGGCACGGTCCTGGCCCGGTGGTACCGCGAGGGGGCCTACCGGCCCTTAAGCCTGGCGGAGGCCATTGCGTTGTGCGGCCGGGCCGTGACCCTCCTCGAGTCGGCCGGGATCCCGGTCCTCCGTCTGGGGTTGCAATCTTCGGGAAGTAGTGATTTTTTGAAAAATATGCTGGCCGGCCCTTTCCATCCGGCCTTCGGCGATTTGGTGCGCGGCCGATTGTTCCGGGATAAAATAGCCGCGGCGATCCGCAAACTGGAAATTCCGGCCGGCGTAGGCCTGGAGATCCGGGCCGGGGACCGGGACGCTGGATACCTGACCGGAAACGGGGGCGGACAGCTCTTGGGATTGCAGTCGGATCTGAGCGGCCTGCAACTGACCTTGACCCGGATGTCTCAACTTAAGCCGGGAGAATGGGAACTTAGGCGGGTAGCGTAAACGAACCCCGGGAAAATAATGTCCATGTTGGTCTTTTCGTAGGGGCGGCGTCCCCGCCGCCCATATGGTCTGCCGAGTCGGGAGGATACCCCAAACTTTATCTGGGATTTCCAGAAGTTAATATCTTACCCGGCCGGCGGGCCTGAAAATGGCAACGGAGAGTTTCACTGCGAGGGGTAGCTGTGCTACCTAAATTCGATGTTGGACGTTCGATGTTCGATGTTGGACGTTCATTTTTTTGGGGGCCCTATGAGTTATCAATCCGGTTTTGTCTCCCTGGTGGGGGCGCCCAACGTGGGCAAGTCCACCCTGCTGAATGCCCTCCTGGGCCAGAAGATTTCCATCATCTCCCCCAAACCGCAGACCACCCGCCACCGGCTGCTGGGGGTCAAACACGCCGACTGGGGCCAGGTCATTTTTCTGGACACGCCGGGCATCTTTGCTCCCGCCAGCCTGCTCGACAAGAGTCTGGTCCAAGCCGCCCTGGGCACCCTGCGGGAGGTGAACCTGATATTAGTGCTGGTCGAGCCTTTCCCCAAAGGGGATTTGCTGCCGGATCTGCTGCTGGACCATTTAAAAACGGTCACTGCGCCCGTTTTTCTCTTGATCAACAAGGTGGATCGAATCAAGAAAAAGGACCTGCTGCCGCGTATCGAGGCCGGGGCCCGTCTCTTTCACTTCAAGGAGATTATCCCCATTTCCGCCCTCAGCGGCGACGGGCTCGACCTGCTGGAGACGAAGATCCGGGAGGTCCTGCCGGAAGGTCCGGCCTATTTCCCCGAAGACATGATCACCGACCTGCCGGAACAGTTCCTGGTGGAAGAGCTGATCCGGGAAAAGGTCTTCCGCCTCACCTCGGAGGAGGTACCCTACGCCGTGGCCGTCACGGTGGATTCCTTCCGGCGCCGGGAGGACAAACCGATCATCCACATCCAGGCCACCATTCACGTGGAACGGGATTCCCAGAAGGGCATCCTGATCGGCAAAGGCGGCGGGTTACTGAAGAAGATCGGCCAATCAGCCCGGGAGAGCATCGAACCCCTGGTGGGCAGCCAGGTATTTTTGGAACTCTGGGTACGGGTGGAGAAGAACTGGCGCAAAAACCCAAAATTTATCCGGCAGTTCGGGTATGAAGGGGAGCGGTGATTTTTCCCTTGTCGCAACAGGGTGAAGGTGATAATAAACGCCGAAAAAACCACGGGGAGGTTGATTATGTTTAAGTATTTTGCAGGGCTGCTGACCTTGACCGTCCTGCTCTGGCCCGCGACCGTTCCGGCCCAAACCAAATGCAATATGTCCCACGCCTGGAGCGCCACTACCTATGATGAGAAGGAATGCCTGGAGCATGCCGAACATGCCCTGCGCAAAACCGGCTATTATAAAAATTTCTCGACCACCAAACAGTCCGTATTCGGGTACAACGAGGAAAACGAGCACGCCTCGATCCGCTGCGTTCCGGCCAAGGGCCTGGTGTTTTTCATCATCAGCGGCTCCGGATCGCTCAGCGATCATGTGGATCGGCTGAAAAGGAATTTTTAGCGCCCACAGGAGGACAACTTCGAGATTGAGGCCCCTCAGGGAGGATTCCCGGGGGGCAAGGGCTCGATCCGGATTTACAGGAAATCATTCGATCGCCCCAATAAAAAACCCCCTGAGTAAGGCCTCAAGGGGTTTTTTATTGGGGGGGTGCGTTTCTTTATTTGGCTTGCGGTTTGGCCAACGTCTCGGCAAAGGCCTTTTCGTCCATCAAGGCGCCCTCGGCGATCAACTGGCGGTACTTGATGAAATCCACCACGTCCTGGCCGGTAATCTTCTTGGTGTTGAAGGCCCCGAAGCCCAGGAAGGCCTCGCCCATCATGTTGGCGGCCAGCCAGTGCCGGTTGTAGTTCTTGGAGTAATCCCAGAAGAACTTCTTCTTGGCCCGGATGGAGTCGATGGATTTGATCAGACAGCCGGGAAAGAGGTTGGCGAAGGTCCAGACCACCTTGTCCACTTCGGCGTCGAGGAGGGCAAAGTCATAGTCATTGGCCTTCAGCTTGCCGTTGACCCACTCGCGGGCCTTCTTGAACTCGTCGCCCTTCTTGAAATCGCCGTAGACGATCTCGCCGTCCACCACGTACTGATCGGTGATGACCTGGGGGTTGCGGACCCATTTGCCGGCTTCGTCCTTCAACACGGGGACGCATTTGGAGATGAGGGTCTTGGCCTTCATCTTGTAGGCGCTCCACATTTCGCAGCTCACGCAGTTCCACATGGCGTCTTCCATGCTCAGGAACCAGGGCAGGAAGTCCGAGGAGCCGCCGTC
>JALOOY010000440.1 GCA_025454185.1 Thermodesulfobacteriota bacterium | reverse complement strand
GGATCTGGGGTCGGAATTCCGCTACCGGGACCCGTTTGTCGATCCGGAGACCCTGTTGATTACCATTTCCCAATCCGGGGAGACGGCGGATACCCTGGCCGGGTTGCGGGAGGCGAAATCCAAGGGGTCCCGGTCCCTGGCTATCTGCAACGCGGTGGGCTCTTCCATTGCCCGGGAATCGGAAAGCGTGTTTTACACCCACGCCGGGCCGGAAATCGGGGTGGCCTCCACCAAGGCCTTCACGACGCAGCTGGTGTCCTTGTATCTCATCGGGCTGCACCTGGCCAAAGAGCTGGGCTACCGGCGGGTGGAGCAGGTGCAGCAGGACCTGCAGGCGCTCTTCAAGCTCCCCAATCTCATGCAGGAGGTGCTGGAAGAAGACCACCTTATCAGGGAGATCGGCCAGCGGTATATGAAGGCGGCTAATTTCCTGTATCTGGGCCGGGGCATCCATTATCCCATCGCCCTGGAGGGGGCGTTGAAGCTCAAGGAAATCTCGTATATTCACGCCGAAGGGTATCCGGCGGGAGAGATGAAGCACGGCCCCATCGCCCTGATTGACGAGCACATGCCGGTGGTGGTTCTGGCGACCCGGGGTCCGGTGTTCGAGAAGATGATGTCGAACGTGGAGGAAGTCATCGCCCGCCGGGGCCGGGTGATCGCGGTGAGCGAGGCGGATAACTACACGGTGCGGGAGAAGGTGGAGACCACTATTGCCGTGCCCGAGACGACGCTGGATCTGTCGCCGATTCTGCTGGTGCTGCCGCTGCAGTTGCTGGCGTATCATATTGCGGATCTGCGGGGCACGGATGTGGATCAGCCCAGGAACCTGGCCAAGAGCGTGACGGTGGAGTAGCCCAAACCGGGGCCGAGGGCGGACACATGGGTCCGCCCCTACGCATCGGTTTGGGATGGGCGAGGGCGGACACTTGGGTCCGCCCCTACGAATCGTATAACGTATCGAGGCGGACGGGTGGGGATTGGACGGGTGACATGGAGCCGCCCACACCGTGGATTTTACCTGTTGGAGTGCAGCCCGGTATCACAGCTTACCTGTCAGGGAAGCCGGAGGGCGGGGCCCACGCTCCTGGCTTGGGGAGAGGAGCGCGGCGGGAAGGCGGCACGCAACCGCAAGGAGCTGGCCGGGTTTTTCAAGCGCTGGCTGCCTCATCCTCCTCTTAGGCGCGGGGAGGCGGCATGCGGCCGCAAGGAGCTGGCCGGGGCCATTAACTGAAGAAGGAGATTTCGCCTGGCTTATCCAGGGCACCGGGGATCAGTTCCCAGGCCATGACATTTTCGTCGGGGATGCCCTCGGTATTGGCAATCCCGAAAGAAATAGCCGGCTTAAACCCGAAGCGATGGTAGTAGGCCGGGTCGCCGACCAGAATGACGGCCTTGTGGCCTTGAGCCCGGGCCCGGCCCAGAGCTGCTTGAATTAATCTGCCCCCGAGACCCTGGGCGCGGCGCTCCAGGATAACTGCGAGGGGACCTAATAACAGCAGCGGCTGGGGGCCGCTCGCGGCGGTATACGAGGTCCGGGTGAGCATGATGTGGCCGACGAGCTGCCCGGCGGCTTCGGCAACGAGGGCAAGTTCCGGGATATAGCTGCCGCCGGCCCGCAAACGCGTCACGAAGTTTTGTTCGTCGCCATTCGAGACTTTGGCCGTCTGAAAGGCGGTTTTGACCAGATCATAAATCGCCGGGAAATCGGCTTCCTGCTCCTGCCGCAGCACCATATCTTTCTTATCTGTCATTCTGTAGCCTTTATTTCCTTAGTATTTTCATAGCATTCTGCCGGGTGAGCATTTCCTGGTGCTCGGGGGGGAGGCCCCCGGCGGCCATTTCCTTGAGATAGCGGGAGGGTGGCAGGAGGGGGTAGTCGCTGCCGAAGAGGATTTTGTCGGGGCCGATGATTTCCGCGGCCAGGCGGTAGATTTCCGGTTTATAGAGATAGGGGGAGGCGGCGGTGTCGAAGTAGACATTTTTCAGGGTGACGGAGACCTCTTTTTTCAGGAGGTTGAAGAAGAAGAGGCCGCCGCCCCAGTGGGCCAGGATCAGGGTGAGATCGGGGAAGGCCTTGATCAGGTTGTATAAATCGCCCAACTGCATGGGGCTCTTGCCGGGGTAGGCATGGCCGACGGGCTCGTTGGCATGGAGGAGGAGGGGCACGCCGTAGCCCTGGCAGAGTTCGGCGATGGGGCGCAGGGCCGCGGTCATGGCGTCACCCAGGCCTTCCTGGTAGAAGGCCAGCTCCCCTACCCCGCGGCAGCCGGCGGCGAGGCAGCGCTCCACTTCGGCGGCGGCACCGGACTCCAGGGCGTTGACACAGGCAAAGCCGATGAGGTGGCGGGGATAACGGTGCTGGGCCTCCAGGATATAATCGTTATGCCGGCGCATGAGTTTCAGGGTGCGCCAGGGAAAGCCGAAGATGACGGACTGCTGGACACCGTGGTCGGACATGGCCTGGAGCAGGTTCTCGGCGGTGGCGAGGGGGGCTTGGGGTGAGTCATAGAGCCAGCGAAAGGCCGGGTCCTCGCTAAAGAAATCACCCCGGTTATTGACGATGTCCGGGGGGAAGATATGGGTGTGAATGTCAATCATATGGTTTCCGATTGCTGGTTTGATAATCCGGGGTGCGGCCTCGTTCCTGGCGGGGGCCGGCCGGTTGCACAATTGACCTGGGACCGGCATCCGGGGCGACCCGGCGGTGAAAGATGCACCGCAGAGACGCAGAGGACGCGGAGAAAAACATCTGAGACCAGGCTGCAGTCAAAAAAAAACCTAAGCAGTTATCGTCTTTGCTCCAAACCTGCTCAGGCTGGAAGCCCGGCACCATTTGAGGGCATATTAGTATAAAAAAGCCATCACCGTCAGCGCCGGGCTTTTCGGTCACCGTGGTTTTAAGGTGACGGAGGTGGCGCCCCAACTGCCGGCCTGGGGGTCGGCGTCGGCGAGGTGGAGGACCAGTGGGTTTTTGGTGAGCAGAGAACGGACCCGGGCCTTGAGCTGGCCGGTGCCCTTGCCGTGGATGA
>JALOOY010000015.1 GCA_025454185.1 Thermodesulfobacteriota bacterium | reverse complement strand
TGCCCGAACATGCGCCGCACAAAAAGGGTCAGGATGCCTTTCAAGTCGCCGAAGCTGATCCCCTCCCCCACCATCAGGCCTTCAACCTGGTGGAACATGGGGGAATGGGAGACATCGGAATCCCGGCGGTAGACCTTGCCGGGCGACACGATCTGCAGGGGAGGCTTGCGGTTTTCCATGACCCGGACCTGCATGGGCGAGGTCTGGGTCCGCAGCAGCACCTGGTCGGAAATATAAAAGGTATCCTGCATGTCGCGGGCCGGATGATCCGGGGGCATGTTCAGGGCCTCAAAATTATAATAATCCAGTTCGATTTCCGGCCCTTCGACTATCTCGAAGTTCAGTCGGGAAAAAATGCCGCAGACCTCTTCCAGCGTTTGGGTTAGGGGATGACGCCGGCCCCGGAACCCCCGGCGTCCCGGCAGACTCCAATCCAGCAGGACCGGGGATTTTTCCCGAGGGGCAGCGGACAGTTGGCCCCTTCTTTCCTCAAAAGCCTTTTCCAGCACTCCCTTGACCCTGTTGGCCTCCTGCCCGGCGGCGGGCCGCTCTGCCAAAGGGAGCTCTCCCAGATGGCGCAATAATTGGGTCAATTCTCCCTTACGCCCTAAAACGCTGAACTGCAGGGCTTCCAGGGCCGAAATATCCGCTGTACGGCCCAGGTCCTCGCGGACCCGGCTTTCCAATGCTTGCAGTCGATCTATCATGAGCGGAAGGTCAAGCTGAAATAAAGGGCAAGCTCGATCCCGGAAGGGGTCAGCCTTCCGCCCCGGGGATCATCCGGACCAGGTGGCTGAAACGATCGGGATCGTGGATGGCCATTTCGGACAAGACCCGGCGGTCCAGACCAACACCGGCCTTTTTCAAACCGCCGATGAAACGGCTGTAGGAGACGCCGTTCTGTTTGGCCGCGGCGCTGATCCGCACGATCCACAGGCTGCGCATCTCCCGCTTGCGGACCCGGCGGTCCCGGTAGGCGTACTTCAGAGCCCGATCCACTGCTTCGGTAGCGGTTTTGAACAACCGGCTCCGAGCTCCCCGATACCCCTTGGCCATTTTCAATACTTTATTTCTTCTTCTGCGGGCCTTGAAGCCCCTTTTGACTCTCGGCATATTATTTCACCTCCGCTCCCTTACTTCAAAAACATGCTGTTTACCCGTAGGGCAACAGTTTACGCAGGCCCTTCATGTTGGCCGGGCTGACCAGGGCCGATTTGCGCAGCCCCCTTTTGCGTTTGGTGGTCTTACTGGTTAGGATATGGCTGCCAAAGGCCTTGGACCGGACCACTTTACCGCCGCCGGTGGTCTTGAAACGCTTGGCCGCACCCCGATTGGATTTCATTTTAGGCATAAGCGATCTCCTGCTCTTTTCTTTCCGGATTAAAAAGACAATACTCCCCTCTCCATCCTGAAGGTCTGTTTTTTCCCAGGGCGGATCAGGGATCAGGGCCGCGGACCTAGGACCATGGTCATGTTGCGGCCTTCCAGCTTGGGTTCTTGTTCGACCAAGGCCAGGTCCTTCGTTTCCTCGATAATGCGGGTCAGTATATTCTTGGCCGCAGCCACGTACTGGATCTCCCGCCCGCGGAAAAGAAGAGAAACCTTCGTCTTGTTTTTCTTGATCAAAAATTTTCGAATATTGTTCAGTTTGAATTGGAAGTCGTGCTCCTCGGTTTTAGGCCGGATCTTGACTTCCTTGACCTGGATGATAGTCCGTTTTTTCTTGGCCTCGTGGGTTTTTTTCGTTTGCTGGTAACGATATTTCCCGTAGTCCATGATACGGCAAACGGGCGGATCCAGGTTGGGGGCCACCTCCACCAGGTCCAGGCTTTCTTCCCTAGCCATGGCCAGGGCCTGGTTCAGAGGGAAGATCCCCAATTGCCCGCCGTTCTCGGAAATGACGCGGACGGTAGCCGCCCGAATTTCCGAATTGATGTGCGCCAACTTGCTTATAAAACCACCTCCTTCATAGATTTTTATATCCATTGTTTTGAGAATTGGTCAGCAACAATGGATGTAAAAATCTATGAAAAAATCTTAATAAAAAATCTGCAAATTACTCCCGGAATCCCGGCACGGACTCCGCCTGGATTTTGGTGATGAATTCGCTAAGGTTCATGGCTCCCAGGTTTTCGCCGCTGCGGGCCCGGGGGCTGACCGTGCCCTGCTCCGCTTCCTTGTCGCCGATCACCAGCATATAAGGGATCTTCTGCACCTGGGCTTCCCGGACCTTGTGCCCCAGTTTCTCGTTGCGCAGATCCACTTCCGAGCGGATCCCGGCCTGCAGCAAGTCCTCGTGAACTCGGCGGCTGTAAGCGCCGGAACGATCGGTGACCGAGAGGACCACGGCCTGGACCGGTGCCAGCCAGAGCGGAAAGGCCCCGCCGTAGTGCTCGATAAGCACGCCTAGAAAACGCTCGATGGCCCCCAGGATGACCCGGTGGACCATGACCGGCCGGTGGCGCTCACCGTCCGGTCCGATATAGGCCAGGTCGAAACGTTCGGGCAGGGTGAAGTCGCACTGCACCGTGGCGCACTGCCAGCGCCGGTCCAGGGCGTCCTTCAACTTGATATCGATCTTGGGCCCGTAAAAGGCCCCTTCACCGGCGCAGATGGCATAGGGCAGGTCGTTGGCCTCGAGGGCCTGGGTCAAGGCCTGGGTGGCCCGGTCCCAGTCGGCGTCGCTGCCGATGGATTTTTCCGGCCTGGTGCTGATCTCCACCTCGAAGGGAAACCCGAAGATGCCCATCACATCGGCTACGAAGTTCAGAACGCCCCGAATCTCCTGCTGCAGTTGGTCCGGCGTGCAGATGATATGGGCGTCATCCTGGGTGAATTGCCGGACCCGCATCAGGCCGTGGAGGACGCCGGACTTTTCATGACGATGCACCGTGCCCAGCTCGAAGTACCGTTTGGGCAAATCCCGATAGCTGCGCACCTTGGACTTATAAATCATCATGTGGGCCAGACAGTTCATGGGCTTGATGCCGTAGCTCTGCCCGTCGATCTCAGTGAAGTACATCAGGTCCCGGTAGTTTTCATAATGGCCGGACTTCTTCCAGAGCTCGGCCCGCAGGAGCTGGGGGCCGATGACGATCTCGTAACCCCGCTTGAAATGCTCCCTCTTTTCGAAGTCCTCCAGCAGGTGGCGCAACAGGGCTCCCTTGGGGTGATAAACCACCAGGCCCGGTCCGACCTCGTCATGGAGGCTGAACAGATCCAGTTCCTTGCCCAGCCGGCGATGGTCCCGGCGTTTAGCTTCCTCCAGGCGGTGCAGGTGGTCCTGGAGCTCTTGTTCGCTGAAAAAAGCCGTGCCGTAGATGCGCTGCAGCATGGCGTTGCGCTCGTCCCCCCGCCAGTAGGCGCCGGCCACCTGCGTAAGCTTGAAGTGCCGCAGTTCTCCGGTGGAGGTCACGTGGGGCCCCCGGCAGAGGTCGGCAAAGGGACCCTGCCGATAGCGGGTTACCGTGGGGGACGCCAGTTCTTCCAGCAGCTCCACTTTATAGTTCTCGCCCTGGTCGCGGAAAAACCCGATGGCCTCGGTTCGGGGCAACTCTTCCCGGGTGACCGGGATCCGTTCCCGGCTTAGTTCCTTCATCCGTTTTTCGATGCGTTCCAGGTCTTCCGGGACAAAAGGGGCCGACACATCGAAATCGTAATAAAAACCATGTTCTATGGCCGGACCGATGGCCAGTTTGGCCCCGGGGAAGAGTCCCTTCACCGCCTGGGCCAGCAGATGCGAGGTGGAATGACGCAGAATTTCCAGTCCTTCCGGGGAATCAGCCCGGATCGGAGTCAAAGCGCCGTCTTCTCCCAAAAACCCGTTCAGGTCCAGGGGCATACCGTTCACGCGGGCCGCTACCGCGTTTTTACGGGCCTCTTTGCTCCAGGCGGCCAGGGCCTGGCCGGCAGTGGTATCCGCAGAAAAGACCTTTTGGGTCTTATCCGGAAAAGTTATATTGATTTCTTTCACTTAAACGTCCTGCCCTCTTCTGGGACTGTAAAAATAAACTTATAAATTACTAAAACCGGGAAGTCAAGTCAAGTAAATATTGGAAATAAAACCAGGGATTTAAAATCGTAATAAAACATTGTTTTTAATTTATAGCTTCTTACCGCCATTGTTGGAGAGAAATTCTCAGAGAAATGGCGGTAAGAAGCTAACCATAACGGACCTCAAAAGAATCTCCTTCTCCCCGGAATTCTCCCAGGTGCAACTCCACGTGATCCACGTGGGCGGTCGGCGGGCCCTGACGGCACCAGTCCACCATGTCTTCCACCCGGGATTTTTCACCCTCGAAAAAAGCCTCCACCGACCCGTCCCGGCGATTCATGACCCAGCCGGTCAGGCCCAGCAGCCGGGCCTGATCCCGCGTATAGGCCCGGAAGTAAACTCCCTGCACCCGGCCCCGGACAATGACGTGTGCGGATATCTTATCCCAAATTTCCCCTTCCTAAAAACCACTTAAAAAAGCAATTGTTAATAATTAACAATTAATTATCAATTATTCATTATTGCTTTTGGGTTCCCTTTCTGCTGCCAACATCCCCGCAAAATCCTCCTCGCCTATTACCCTGACCCCTAATTCCCGTGCATTCTCCCATTTTGACCCCGGATCCTCCCCCGCCACCAGGAAGTCGGTCCTGGCGCTCACCGCACCGGCGACTTTTCCTCCCAGGGCCAGGATCTGTTCCTTGGCCTCTTCCCGGGTGAAGCGGGTCAGTCTGCCGGTCAATACGAAGGTTTTCCCGGAGAATTTGAGGGTCCGCGGGACGCTCTTTCCTTCCCGCCATTGCACGCCGCTGTTCCGGAGTTTCTCGATTACCCGCCGGTTTTCCGGAGTGGCGAAGAAACTGCGCACACTCCCGGCCACCTGGGGCCCCACCTCTTTCACCGCCAAAAGGTCTTCCTCCGAGGCTGCAGCCAGGGCCTCCAGATTGCCAAAATGACCGGCCAGTACAGCGGCCACGTGCTCCCCCACGAAGCGTATCCCCAGGGCAAAGAGGAAACGGGCCAGGCTGGTTTTTTTACTCTTTTCCAGGGCCGCCAGGAGGTTATCGGCCGATTTTTCCGCCAGCCGCTCCAGGGGGACCAGGATCTCCCTGGTCAGGGCGTAAAGATCGCCGTAATCCCGGATCAGGCCTTTATCCACCAGTTGGTTGACCAGTTTCTCCCCCAATCCGTCGACATCCATGGCCCCTTGGGAAGCGAAATGACGAATGCTTTCCTTGATCTGGGCCGGGCAGTTGGGATTGTTGCAGCGGTGGGCCGCCTCTCCGGGCAGCCGGACCACCGGGGACCGGCAGACCGGGCAGTGGTCCGGCATCTGAAAGGGACGCTCCCGGCCGGTGCGCAGGGAAGCGACCACCTTGACCACCTCGGGGATGACGTCGCCGGCCCTTTGGACGATGACCGTATCGCCGATGCGAATATCCTTGCGCTCGATTTCATCCTGGTTGTGCAGCGTGGCCCGGCTCACCTCCACCCCACCCACCTGGACGGGTTCCAGGTAGGCTACGGGGGTCAAGGTCCCCGTTCGCCCCACCTGTACCTCGATCTTCAGGACCCGGGTGTTTTCCTGGGAGGGTTGGAATTTAAAGGCCAGGGCCCAGCGGGGGCTCCGGGACTTGATGCCCAGCTCATCCTGCAGGTCCCAGTCGTTGACCTTGATGACCACCCCGTCGATTTCATAGGGCAATCCAGGACGCCGGTCTTCCATTTCCCGGCAATAATCCCAGCAGGCCTCTATGCCCTGTACGGTTTTGATGAATGGATTGACCGGGAGTCCCCAATGACCTAGGTCTTGCAGCACGGCCCATTGGCTGCCCAGGGTCAGCCCGGCCCGATCTCCGATGCCATAGGCAAAGAAAAACAGGGGCCGCTGGGCCGTCAGGCGGGAGTCCAACTGGCGCAAAGAACCGGCGGCAGCGTTGCGGGGGTTGGCGAAGGCCGGTCCGCCGGACGCTTCCCGGCGGCGGTTCAATTCCCGGAAATCCTTCAGGCGCAGGTAGACCTCGCCCCGCACCTCCAAGCGAGAGGGGGTCCCCGCTTCCGCCGACAGACGCAAAGGGATGGCCCGGATCGTGCGGATATTTTGGGTCACGTCCTCCCCGGCGTACCCGTCTCCCCGGGTGGCCGACCGAATCAGTTGCCCGTTCTCATAGATCAATTCTACGGCCAGCCCGTCCATCTTGGGCTCCACGGTATATTCGATCAAGAGGTCCCGTTTGAGAAAGCGTTTGAGCCGGGCCTCGAATTCAAACACTTCCTCCCGGCTGAAGCCGTTTTCCAGGCTTAGCATGGGCACCGTATGGGCCAGGGTCTCGAATTTTTCCAGGGGTCGGGCGCCTACACGCTGGGTCGGCGAATCCGGGGTAATCAGTTCCGGATGCCGGGCCTCCAGGTCTTCCAGTTCCCGCAACAACCGGTCGTACTGGGCGTCGGAGATCTCCGGGTCGTCCAGCACGTAGTAGCGGTAATTGTGGTGGCGGAGTTGCCGGCGGAGTTCTTCGATCCGCCGGATTACCTGGGGATCCATCTATCGTCCATCGATACTGGGTCTGGAATGAAGTTCAAAAGGATCATTTTCCGTTTACATAACGATGGGCCCGCAGCAGGCCGAAACAACCGGAAAGCATCATGTTCCCGTAGGGCGCGGCCATATGGACCGCAGCGCCGGCCAGCAGGGCCCGCCGGGGGCCGGTCACCCATAGGGGAGGTCGTGATCCCTGCCGTGAGGGGGCCAGGTTGAGACAGCCGTGGCCGTGATCCGCAAAAACCTGTTCATTGGAAATCTTCCCGGCGATAAAACGGCCCAGGTCCGCGAGGAGTTTCTCGGGGGTTATAACCCCGGTGTGCTGTTCGTAGATACCCTGCAACACCCCCTCCACCAGCCAGGCCCCCAGGGTGTGTTCATTGCCGATGTTGACCACCAGCAGACGCTCCGGGATTTCCGACAGGCGGTCGTCCTCCAGGGCGCCCAACACGGCCGCCGCACCCGTATCCATCAGCAGGGCCCCCGGACAGGCTTGCTGGACCGCCCGCATCCGGGTCAAATAATCCGGGACCCGGCGATAGAGGAGGCTTTCCAGCGCCGCCCCGCTCGTCAGGAATTGCTCCCAGTGACGGAAACGGAATTTTCTATTGCTTTCCACCGGCGAAAAACCATGGTCCTGAACGGCTATCAGGTACTGGCGGGGCGGGGTCAGTTCGAAAGACTCGAACAAGGCCTGCAAGGCCTTTTCCTGAAAATCAGAAAGTGAGATTTCCAAGGCCTCTGGGGGGGCCTCAGCGGTAATTACCACCCCGCTCTCCCGTACATAGTCCGGATTGTCGTGCAGGGTCGCAGCCGCGCCGGGTTCCGCGTAGACCCGTAATCCCTGCTGCAAATGGCGTCTGATGGCCCGGGAGGAGGCCCCCCCGCCCATGACGCTCCCCCGCAAAAAAATCGGCACTCCCCGGCGGGTGGCGGCAGCGATCCGCCGCCCCACCATGACCGTCGGCGAGGGCAGGACGCACTGCACCGAATTTTCCATGGAGCGTTCCGGAGACCAGAGCAGCAGGTCCTGCGTGCCTCCGCCGATATCCAGAGCCAGTACTTCCCAGGGATCGTCAAAAAAATCAGAATTGTGATTCATAGACTGGTAAGGGACAATAATTAACAATTGACAATTAATTGTTAATTATTAATTGTTGTCTTTGAGTTTTATATTTCTGCTAGCTCTTCCATATCCAGCCAGAAGGCGGCCTGAAAAACCTCCCCCGGCTCCAGAATGATCAAATCTTCCTTGGTGGTAAAGGAATTGGGCAGGGCCGTCCAGGGTTCCATGCAGAAAAAAGGGGCTTCCGGGGATCGGGTCCAGAGGGCCAGGTAGCGATAGGCGGGGGCCCCTTCCCAATTCAAGCGGACCACGAGCCGGCGGAGGGGATCCATCAACGCCACTTCCCGTTTTTCCAGATCCGTAAAAAACAAGGTCCCGGTGAACGGATCGTTCACCCCCAACTCCCGGGGCGCCTGGTCGTTCTTTTGGCCGCCCTCCCCAAAGCCCGGGGGGGCGACTGACCGGCAGGCCGGCAGATGGATCCGGCTTTCTACCCGCAAACCTTCGCGGGTCAGGGGAATGAAGAAATAGGGATGGAACCCGGCACTGAAAGGCAGCGGACCGGGGCCGGGGTTCTCCACCCGTTGACGCCAATGGAGACGTCCCTTCTCCAGGCGGTAGGTCAGGCGGCAACGAAAAGGAAACGGGTAACGGGCTCGCGTATCTCCGTCGTCCGTCAACTCCATTTCCAGGGCCTCAGGCCCCTGCCGAACCACCTGCCAGGGTTTCCGGCGGGCGAATCCGTGCTGGGGCAGGTCATAAATCCGGTCTCCCCAGCGGTAGGCGTGCTCCCGATCCCCTACCCGGTTTTTGCTGACCAGCGGAAACAGGATCGGGTTGCCGGCATACATGTCTTGCGGATAACGGTCCACCACCTCCGGGGACCAGTACAGGGCCTCCTCCCAGGACCGCCCGGCGAAAAGGCGGGCATAACCGAGGAGCCACCCCCCCCGGGCCGGGGCGATTATGGCCCGGGCCTCTGCACCCTGCCGCAAAGGTATATAGACACCTGCGCTTACCATAATGGAGTTCCTCAGAGCAGGGCCCCGACGACGGTAATATTGTCCCGCCCTCCGGCCTCCAAAGCGGCCTGAATCAGGGCCTGCAGCCGCTCCTCCAGACTGCCCTGTTTACCTAACAGTTCCCTGATCACCCCTTCCGGCACCTCGTGATGAAGCCCGTCGCTGGACAGGAGCAGCAGGTCCCCTTTTCTTCTTTTCAGAGCCCCCGTGCTGGCTTTGAACCTTCCGCAGCCAACACACTGCAGCAGCATGTTCTGCGCCGGGTGATTGCGGGCCTCTTCCGGGGTGATGTCTCCCTCTTTCAGCAGCGTATCCGGCAGGGTATGATCCCAGGTAATCCGTTGCAGTTCGCCACCGGTTAACAGATATATCCGGCTGTCGCCTACGTGGGTCCAGTGAATCGTCTCCCCGTTGACATAGGCCGCCGTCAGGGTGGTCCCCATGCCCGACAGGTTGTTGTCTTTCCGGACCCGTTCATAAATATCGGTGGACGCCAGTTTATAAAGGGTCAGCAACTGGGCTACAGGAGCTTCCGCGCCCGGGTGGAAATCCCGGAGACGATCGATGGCACATTGGGCGGCTTGATCCCCGGCGGCCTCGCCGCCCATGCCGTCGGCCACGGCCAGGAGCCAGGCACCCTGGTCATACGGTCGTACCAAAAAACGATCCTGATTATCGGCCCTCTTGAGGCCTTTGTGGGTAATTGAAAAAACGTCCATTCGGCTGCACCTTATAGGAAATAATATCCGAAATTTATATTAATATCCCTGCTTTGTCAATCTTGACCTGCCCTCGCTCTTGGCCTTTTGCTGATTTTTTGCTAAGATATTTTTTATGAAGGACCATTTCAACCGGAACGGGACTGTGCGGGAATGGCTTGTTCCGCGGGTCGCCCCGGATCAAAGACGGCTGGACCGCTTCCTGCATGTCCGTCTTCCGGCGTTGTCCCGACGCTCCCTGCAGGAACTTTTTTCGGCCGGGAAAATTCGACGCAATCTTCGGGTTGCCGCCAAAGGGGACCGGATCCAGGACGGCGACCGGATTACCATAGACCTGCCGGGCCATTGGGAGGACCTGCCTCTGGCCGACCCGGACGTCCCCTTTGGCCTGGTGTATGAAGACCCGGACCTCCTCATCGTCGATAAACCCGGATTGATTCCCAGCCATCCCCACCGGCCCTGGGAAAAAGGGACCCTGGCCAACGGACTGACAGCCCGGTTCCCGGAATTGGGAGGACGGGGACCCCAGGCGCTGGAAGCCGGACTGGTCCACAGGCTGGATACGGGCACTTCCGGCCTCCTGGTGGCGGCCCGGAACGCCGAAGCCCGGGCCCGGCTCCAGCAAGACCTGGCCCGTCGCCGCTGGGAAAAAAAATATCTGGCCTTGGTCCGGGGAGTAGTCTTAGGGGAGGAAATCATCACCGTCCCCCTGGCCCATCACCCCGGGGACAGAAAAAAAATGACCGGCCTTTCGGACCCAGACCCGCGGCACCGGGGCAGGGTTTATCGGGCCGAAACCCGCATCCGTTCCCGCCGGCAGTGGCCGGGGGTATCTTTAATCGAGGCGGAGTTGATCACGGGCGTCACGCACCAGATTCGGGTCCACCTAGCCGGCCGCGGTCACCCTGTCATCGGGGACCGCCTGTACGGGCCGGCGGACGATCTTTTTCCAGGACTGCCCGAAGGGCGGCATTTTCTCCATGCCTGGTCGATCGCCCTGCCCCATC
>JALOOY010000439.1 GCA_025454185.1 Thermodesulfobacteriota bacterium | reverse complement strand
CTTCATAGAGGTCCTGGCGCAGGATCTCCCCTTCTTGCAAGGGAAAGGGCGGAAGGTCCCCCCTGATTTTCTCTTCTCGTGATCCGGGACCGAGGATTTCAAATTCTATCGAAACGATACGCAGCGGCGTTCCGGGGTCGATTTTGACCCGCAGCAACGTCCTTTCGGGTTCCCTCTCGACAGCGGTTTCTACACGGGAATGATAAAACCCGAAGGGTTCCAGGGCCTCCCGGGCCCTTTGAGGTATCTCCCCTTGAAAAAGCTCCAGCAGCAGCTCATCCAGCGGTTCCTTTTCCAGGGGCTCCGGCAGAGAAAGGGCCCTTTCCACGTTGACCCGGGCCTCCAAGGGCACTCCTTCCACCTGCATTTCCAATTTCGGAGCGGCCTCGGCCGCTACCCCGTTCCAGAATAGAGACAGAAGCAACCAAAAAAGAAACCCGACCTTCGTGGATAGTAACCTTTTAACCCGGTTTGGCATCGTCTAGACTATAGCAATAATTTCCTGGACCTGAACGATTCTGCTTGACCTTCTTGTCAATTTTTATCTATTATCTTTTAAAAATGATTATTAAAAAGTAATAAGTTGCCAATCCATAAAACCTATTCATCTTTGTCCGAAGGGGCCGACATACCGGAGGCCCGGCTGCGGCAGATACTGACCCGGTTGAAAGAACGGGATTTTCGGATTACTCCCCAACGGCTGGCCATTCTGAAGATCCTGGCAGCCAGTAACGGACATCCCAGTGTAGACAAAATTTTCGACCAGGTAAAGCTAGACTTCCCGACCACGAGTCTGGCCACAGTTTATAAAACCGTCACCCTGTTGAAAGAACTGGGGGAAGTGCTGGAGTTGGGCTTCCCGGACGGCAGCAACCGCTACGACGGCAACAAGCCCTATCCCCACCCCCATATGGTCTGTCTGAAATGCAAAAGAATTTCCGACCCGGATTTACAGAGTGTGGAAGAATTGACCCGGGAGGCGGAACAGAAAACCGGGTTTGACATCCTCAGCCACCGGCTGGACTTCTTCGGTATATGTCCTGATTGCCGTCAGGGTGACTAGGAAAAAATTTTTCGTAACACTTATTATTGTTATGAAAAACTAATCCAAGCGGGAGGGGTGCTCCCTGGTTTAGTAAGGCTCAATTGAAAGGAGATAAAAGATGAGTGAAAAAGGCAAGCGCCCGGCAATGGGATCCACAGTCCACGGAGGGACCTCGAACCGGGACTGGTGGCCAAACCAGTTGAACCTCAAAATACTCCACCAGCACTCCGCCCTGAGCAATCCCCTGGGCGAGGCGTTCAACTACGCTGAGGAATTCAAGAAACTTGACCTCCAGGCCGTGAAGCAGGATCTCTATGCGCTGATGAGGGATTCACAGGACTGGTGGCCGGCCGACTACGGTCACTATGGGGGGCTCTTCATTCGAATGGCCTGGCACAGCGCCGGCACCTACCGCCAGGGCGACGGCCGCGGGGGCGCGGGGTCCGGCAATCAGCGCCTGGCCCCCCTCAATAGCTGGCCGGACAATGTGAACCTCGACAAGGCGCGCCGCCTGCTCTGGCCGATCAAGCAGAAATACGGCAGCAAGATCTCCTGGGCCGATCTCATGATTCTCGCCGGCAACTGCGCCCTGGAGTCGATGGGCTTTAAGACCTTCGGGTTCGGCGGCGGGCGCGAAGACGTCTGGGAGCCGGAAGAGGACATTTATTGGGGTTCCGAGGAAGAATGGCTGGCGACGAGCGACAAACCCCAGAGCCGCTACACCGGCGACCGAGACCTGGAAAACCCGCTTGCCGCCGTGCAGATGGGCCTGATCTATGTGAATCCTGAAGGTCCGGACGGAAATCCGGACCCGGTCGCCTCCGGCCGTGACGTCCGCGAAACCTTCGCCCGCATGGCCATGAACGACGAAGAGACCGTCGCCTTGGTGGCCGGCGGCCACACCTTCGGCAAGGCCCATGGCGCAGCTCCCGCGACCCATGTGGGGCCTGAACCCGAAGCCGCCCCCATCGAAGAGCAGGGCCTCGGCTGGAAGAGCAGTTTCGGCAGCGGCAAAGGCGGCGATGCGATCAGCAGCGGCATCGAGGGTGCCTGGAAGCCGAACCCGACTAAATGGGACATGGGCTATCTGAAGGTGCTGTTCCAATACGAGTGGGAACTGACCAAGAGCCCCGCCGGCGCGCATCAGTGGCTGGCCAAAGACGTGGCCGAAGAGGACCTGGTGGTCGATGCGCACGACCCGTCGAAGAAGCACCGGCCGATGATGACGACGGCGGACCTTTCGCTGAAGTTTGACCCCATTTACGAACCAATCGCGCGGCGTTTCCAGCAGAACCCCCAAGAGTTCGCGGACGCCTTTGCCCGGGCCTGGTTCAAGCTGACGCACCGCGACATGGGCCCCCGCTCGCGCTATCTCGGCCCGGAGGTCCCGGCCGAGGAACTGATCTGGCAAGATCCGGTGCCCGCCGTCGATCATGACCTGATCGACGCGCAGGACACGGCGGTCCTCAAGGGCAA
This sequence comes from Thermodesulfobacteriota bacterium, assembly GCA_025454185.1. Classification (GTDB taxonomy): domain Bacteria; phylum Desulfobacterota; class RBG-13-43-22; order RBG-13-43-22; family RBG-13-43-22; genus JACRCK01. The sequence continues at coordinate 511 of JALOOY010000439.1, read as the reverse complement.
GATCCTGGCCTCCGGCCTGTCCATCCCGGAACTGGTCTCGACGGCCTGGGCGTCGGCGTCCACCTTCCGCGGCTCCGACAAGCGCGGCGGGGCCAACGGGGCGCGCCTTCGCCTTGCCCCGCAGAAGGATTGGGAACTCAACCAGCCGGACCAACTGGCGAAGGTCCTTAAAGCCCTGGAGGGCGTCCAGAAGGAGTTTAACAGCGCCCAGTCCGGCGGGAAGAGAGTTTCGCTGGCCGACTTGATCGTTCTGGGAGGATGCGCGGGTGTCGAGCAGGCGGCGAAGAACGCCGGTCACGAGGTGACCGTTCCCTTCACCCCCGGACGCACGGACGCCTCGCCGGAGCAGACCGACGTGGTGTCATTCCACGTACTTGAACCGAAGGCGGACGGATTCCGCAACTACCAAAAAACCAAATACGCCGTATCGGCCGAGGAACTGCTGGTGGATCGGGCGCAACTGCTGACGCTGACCGCTCCCGAAATGACGGTCCTCATCGGCGGGTTGCGG
>JALOOY010000438.1 GCA_025454185.1 Thermodesulfobacteriota bacterium | reverse complement strand
CGATTGACGAACTTGAAGCTGTTTTGCTTGCGGCAAAGATTCCAGTAAAGGAATTGGTCTATGGTGGTGGAGGGTTTCAGACAAATTCGGAGAGGCAACCACTCATTGGCGGAAACTTGAAGATCGTGTCAACCGAGGCGTTGGAAATCCCTGCCCGCTACTTTTGATCGGCATCCCAAGTGATATAGTGGTTGTATGATTACTCTGCTTCATTAAGGATAAGAAAAATGCCTAAAATATATAGCTTGACCGAACGGAATCCTGCAGAGGACCTCTTATGTAAAGCCCAGGGTCCCTATTCAACGATTTTAGCCGATCCGCCGTGGCAATTTCAAAACCGTACCGGGAAAATGGCCCCCGAGCACAAACGATTACTTCGCTATCCTACTATGGAATTGAAGGAGATTGTGGAGCTTCCCGTGTCTAAATTGGCAGCCGCAAGGTCGCATCTCTATTTGTGGGTGCCCAATGCACTGCTACAAGAGGGACTACAAGTAATGGAAGCCTGGGGTTTTACCTATAAGTCCAATTTGGTATGGTATAAAATCCGTAAAGATGGCGGGCCAGACGGTCGCGGTGTTGGATTTTATTTCCGGAATGTGACAGAATTGATTCTTTTTGGTGTACGCGGAAGCATGCGTACCCTTCAGCCCGGACGCAGGCAAGTAAATTGTCTATCCAGCCGAAAAAGAGAGCACTCCAGAAAGCCTGATGAGATCTATGATCTTGTCGAGGCGTGTTCACCAGGTCCCTACCTTGAGTTATTTGCAAGATTCCGACGCCCAGGGTGGGATCAGTGGGGGAATGAAGATGTTGAAACCAACGCCTTGCTTAATGTAGCTAAAAGAATCGGTCATATTAATTCACAAATGAGGCTCTTGGAAGGTCCCAAAGGCTACCGACGGTAAGCTTATCGTAGTGCAATTTAGACAAAAGGGATGAATTTCTACCCTAACCCCCAATAAAATATTTTTTCCCGTAGAAAAACCGGGCCCCCCTACGCTTGCCATTATTATTAAATTGCCTGTGGCTTATTAGGCCATTTTTCAAAATGATTTGTCGCCATCTTCCCATGTTTTCAAGATTTAAAAAAACATGATTGAAGGCCGGAGCATTATTCCCAATGAAGGCCATGGTACTAAATAGGATTTGTAGCATTCGAGACAACCGTACTCCGTTATTGTTCATGGAATTCCCCAAACCGGTACCGGGCAGGGGTGAAATCCTGATCTGGGTCTCCGCCTGCGGAGTCTGCCATACCGAATTGGACGAGATCGAGGGGCGAACACCGCCGCCGGTGCTGCCCGTGATACCGGGGCATCAGGTGGTGGGACGGGTGGTCGCCCGCGGCCCGGGAGCCGGTCGTTTTACGATGAACGAGCGGGTGGGGGTGGCCTGGATCTACTCCTCCTGCGGGGTCTGCCCCTTCTGCCGCAGCGGCCTGGAGAACCTGTGCGGTCAATTCCGGGCCACCGGCCGGGACGCCCACGGGGGCTACGCCGAATACCTGGCGGTCCCGGAAGATTCGGCTTATAGAATACCGGACGTTTTTTCGGACCTGGAGGCGGCGCCGCTGCTGTGCGCCGGCGCCATCGGCTACCGTTCCCTGCGGCTGACCGGGCTCGAGGATGGCTGGAACCTGGGACTGGTGGGTTTCGGGGCCTCGGCTCACCTGGTGCTCAAGATGGTCCGGCACCGGTTTCCGAATACCCGGGTCTTTGTTTTCGCCCGCATGGAAAAAGAGCAAGAGTTCGCCCGGGAGCTGAGCGCCGCCTGGGCCGGGTCCCTGGAGGACGAGCCGCCGGAGAAGCTGCAGGCCGCCATCGACACCACACCGGCCTGGAAGCCGATCGTCGCGGCCTTGAAGAACCTGGCGCCGGGCGGCCGCCTGGTGATCAACGCCATCCGCAAGGAAGAGGCCGACAAGGGGGAGCTGTTAAAACTGGATTATCCGAAACACCTCTGGCTGGAAAAGGAAATCAAGAGCGTGGCCAACGTGGCCCGACGGGATGTGCAGGAATTCCTGGGCCTGGCTGCGGAGGTCCCCATCAAACCGGAAGTGCAGGTCTATGGCCTGGAGGAAGCCAATACGGCCCTGTTCGAGTTGAAGGAAAGGAAGATCCGGGGAGCGAAGGTGCTGAAAATTGGTTAGCGTGGCCCAGTGATAGGGGAGATGGAAGAGGGAAGAAAAAACACCCGGAAGGCGCGGCTTCAACCGACATTCCTGAGTCCATCTATTTTTTCATATAGGTCTTGAAAGAGGGTGACCGTCCCGATTTCCGGACTGCCGATGGACAGGGTGACGGTTTTCTTCCAGTAGAGGCTGCCTTCCCGCTGGCCCTGGATGCTCTCCCAGGGGATCAGTAACGGTGTGAGGCGGGAAAACAAAGGGATTTGGACGGCCAGGTAGAGCCCCGCGGCGGCCGGGGCCACCGTGGCACAGTTTTTATAGGCCACCGAACCGACCTGGATGGTCTGCTTCAGGAATACGGTCCCTGGGGGTTGCCGATCTGCCGGAAAGTGTTCGGCCAGCCGATTCCAGCCGCCGCCCCGGCCCCGCAAATTGTTAAGCAGGCGGGGCAACAGGAAGATCAGACCGAAGACCACCAGGAGGAGAATGACGGCGGCCAGGGAAAGATAGAAAAGGAATGCGGGGTCCATGGAATTTCTCTTCTTTTAAGAAGTTGGAATATTGAAACTCAAATTATAATTTTCAACCCATATCCATAATCACCAATCGAAAATCCATAATCCACAATCGGCAATCGAAAATCGAAAATCGGATTTGGTTAAGGAGGGATGTACCATGACCGGAGAAAAATATCAATTGGGAAGAATATTCATGGAAAGGCTGCCCCATGACGGTGACCTGCTCAAAGTGCTCACCGCCTTTTGCCGGGAACAGGGGGTACGGGCCGGGTACCTGTCGGTCATCGGGGCGGTTAAAAAGGGGGTTTTTTCCTGCTACGAACAGAAGACGCAGGTCTACGAGACCGTGACGCTGGACGAGGAGCTCGAAATCACCCACTGCCAGGG
>JALOOY010000014.1 GCA_025454185.1 Thermodesulfobacteriota bacterium | reverse complement strand
ACAACTTATCGGAAGGTCCTGGAACTGAACCCCGGTCCCAAGGAGCGCGAAGGGGTCCTTAAAAAGATCCGCGATGTTCAAGAACGACTGGAAGAAGAAAAACGCAATGCCGAACGACCGCCAACGGATTAGGCCGCGGGGCTACGACTGCCGGACGCTTATGCTGTGGGCTTTGTGGGGCTGGTTCCTCATGGGGTTGGCCGGCGGAGCGGTCCAGGCCGGTTCTACAGCCGTACCGGGGGCGACCCTGTCCCGGGCCGGGATGCCGGAAGTCCGGGAGGTCCTGGAAAAGCTGGCTGAACTCCCTCCGCCCCTGCCCTGGGAAGCCAAGGGGGTGCTGGTGGTTACGGCCCCGGGCGAATATTACCGGATGGAATTCCGCCTCCTGGCCAAAGGGCCGGAGGCCCTGCGCCTGGAGCTGTTCGATCCTTTCGGCCGCCCGGCGTACTACCTGACCGTTTTCCAGGGGCGGGTCCGGGCTGTTTCTCCCGGGGAGAAAAAACCGCTGCCCCTCAATCCGGCCCTGCTGGCCGCCGCGCTGACCGGGGAAACCGGTTTCTCCCTGGAAGCGGTCCTGGGTTTGCTCTGGGGGCGAATCCCTCTAAAAACCGACCGGTGGGAGGAGGCGACGGTGCTGCCGGACACTCCTCCGTCTTCCCGAAAACTGTTTATCCCCGGGGACCTTTCGCAGACGATCCGGATCCAGAACGATCCTTTCCGGATCAGCGGGGGTGAGTTTAAAAAGAAAGGAACAGCCGGGGCGGTACAGGTGGCCTTTGCCGAGTTCGTCGAGCTGTCCGGCAGCTTCTGGCCCCGGGAGATCAAGGTGCGGGATGAAGGGACGGAAAAACAATTCCACTTGACTTACGGGCAAATTATTCCCCGCAGCGACTTTCCGGAGGAAGCCTTTCAGTTAGCGGATCCCGGGGGGCGCTAGCTCTGGGATTTTAAAAGACAAACCTCCAACATTCAACATCCAACGTCGAATGCTTCACACGAAGCGTTGGTTTATTAAGCAAATTAATAAACCAACTTCCACAATCAATGTTGAATGTTGGCTGTTGAATGTTCAATGTTCATTTTTTCTATGCGTCTTTGGTTGTCCCCCCACCTGGCCTACCTGAAAAAAACCCTGCGCATGCTGGGCCTGGATGTCCGGATCCGGTCTAAAAGCCGGAGTGGTTGGCTGCCGAATGACCGCTTTATCCACCCCGACCGTTATCCTTCTTGGAACACCGAGGCGGGGGCCATCACCCTGAAAACGGAAACCGAAGCGGAACAGGTGCGGGAGATTCTGCAGGCTCTGGACCTGCGGCCCGACCCGGACCGGCTTTTAGGCCGCTGCCTGCGCTGCAACCTGCCATTAACTCCTCTGCAATCAGAAGACCTGGCTCCCTACCGGGATCAAATCCCGGTGTATATTCTGCAGACCCAGCGCCATTTCAACCGTTGCCCCGGGTGTGGCCGGATTTATTGGCCCGGAACCCACGCCCGGAATATGCTGGCACGCCTGCAGGAACTGGGGCTGGTCGAGTAGGGGAGGGAGGAAAAGATTTTTTTCACCGCCCGTCACGCCTAAGGCGTGACTCAAGACGCAGAGAGCGCAAAGAATTTTTTTTATTTTCGCCTGAGGCGAAATCAAAAATTTCCTTTGCGTCCCTTGCGCCTTTGCGGTGCATTTTTGTCTTACCGGCCGCAGTCGGCCGGATCCCCCTGAAGTTTATTGAGGGCGTGGGGCAGGGCGGGGAGGATCACCGGCAGCAGTTCCTCGATGGCCTTGAGGCTGCCGGGCAGGTTGACGATGAGGGCGCGACCGCGCAGTCCGGCCCGGGCCCGGGAGATCTGGGCGTGGGGGGTATGCTTCAGACCTTCGGCACGCATGGCCTCGGCCATCCCCGGGATCTCTTTTTCCAGGACCTGGGCCGTAGCCTCCGGGGTCACATCCCGGGGACTGACCCCGGTCCCCCCGGTGGTCAGGACTAAATCCAATCTCTGAACGTCGATCCAGTCCACCAAGCGGTCGACGATTTCCGGGATCTCATCCGGGACGACGGCGGAAAGCTCCACCCGGAAACCATGGTCGCCAAGCAGGGCCCGCAGGCGGGGGCCGCCCAGGTCTTCCCGCAGGCCCCGGGAGGCCTTGTCGCTGATGGTGAGGATGCCAACCTTAAACATAAACTAATAGAAGCAGATAGAGTTAAACTCGAAACTCGAAACTCGAAATCCGAAACAAATTCAAATGACCGAAATCCAAAATTCGAAACAGGGTGACCCCTTGGCCGAAAGGGAGGTGGTTTTGGTCATTTAAAATTTTGAACATTCGGATTTGTTTCGAATTTCGAGTTTCGGATTTCGGATTTAACCTAGTGGTTGCTATAATTTACTCTTCCTCCTGAGCCACTTTCGCTTCCTGAATGATCTTCTCACTCATGTAGGCCGGGATCTCTTCGTAATGGGAGAACTCCAGTTGGAAATAGCCCCGGCCCCCGGTCATGGCGGTCAGGTCCTGGGCATACTTGGCCACCTCGGCCATGGGCACCAGGGCCTGCACCACCTGGCGGCCCTCCTGAGGCTCCACGCCCATGACCTTGCCCCGCCGGCTGTTCAGATCGCCGATGACGTCGCCCACGTTGTCGTCCGGAACGGTGATGCTCAGCTTGACCACGGGTTCCAGCATGGTGGGCTGGGCCTGCTGGACGGCCTTCTTGAAGGCCATGGAGGCGGCGATCTTGAAGGCCATTTCCGAGGAGTCCACCTCGTGGGACTTGCCGTCGTAAAAGCGGACCTTGAAATCGACTACCGGGTAGCCGGCCAGAACCCCCCGGTTCATGGATTCGGTGATGCCCTTTTCCACGGCCGGGACAAAGTTGCGGGGCACGTTCATGCCCACCAGGGCGTCCTGGAACTCGAAGCCCTTGCCCCGTTCCAGGGGGGAGATGTCGATGTGGACTTCGGCGAACTGCCCCCGGCCGCCGGTTTGCTTTTTGTGGCGGTAGATGATGCCTTTGGCCGCCTGGCGGATGGTTTCCAGATAGGGGATCTTGGGAGCCTTCAGGTTCACCTCCAGGCCGAATTTGCGTTTCAGTTTGTCGATGGTGGTTTCCAGGTGGACCTGGCCCATGCCGGAGAGGATGATTTCCTTGGTCTGGGAGTCGCGGTCCAGGCGCAGGGTGGGGTCTTCCTCCATGAGGCGGTTCAGGGAGGAGAAAATCTTGTCCTCGTCGCCCTTGTTCTTGGCCTCGATGGCGTAAGATATGACCGAGTTGCCGGGAGGCTGGAAGGCGAACAAAACGGGGTCTTTATCATCGCAGAGGCTGTCGCCGGTGACGGTCTCCTTCAATTTGGCCACAGCCAGGATCTCCCCGGGATGGCCGGCCTCGATCGGCTTCTGTCCCTTGCCTTCCAGCAGGAACAGTTGCCCGAACCGTTCCTTGACGCCTCGGGTGGCGTTATAAAAACCGGAATCGGCGGTCAGGATGCCGGAAAAGATGCGGAAGATGGTCAGACGGCCGGCATAGGGATCGGCCATGGTCTTGAAGGTCAGGGCCGCAAAGGGGGCGTCGGCATTGGGTTCCCGCAGTTTTTCTCCTTTGGTTTTGGGATCCGTTCCCCGGCGCGGGCCCCGGTCCAGGGGGGAAGGCAGGTTGGCGTTCACGGCTTCGAGCAGGAGGTCCACCCCCATGAGCTTCAGGGCTGAGCCGCAAAGGACCGGGACAAAGAGGCGGCGCAGCACGGCCTGGCGCAGTCCCTGGACGATCTCCTCCGGGGTTAATTCCTGCCCCTCCAGGTATTTCTCCACCAGCGCGTCATCGGTTTCGGCGATGCTCTCGATGAGCTGCTCCCGAAAGGACTTGACCTCTTCGGCCATATCCGCCGGCAGGGGCTGTTCTTTGCCGACCCCGCCGTCTTTATAGCCGTAGGCCTTCTGCTCGAGGACGGAGACCAGGCCACTGAATGTTTCACCGCCGCCGATGGGCAAGGTCAGGGGCAGGGCTTTGGTCTTGAATATCTTTTGAATGGAATCCAGGGTCTTGGAAAAATCAGCCCGCTCTCGGTCCAGCTTGTTGATGAAAATCAGCCGGGGTATTTCGTACTGGTCGGCCAGGTTCCAGACCCGCTCGGTCTGGACCTTGACGCCGTCCACGGCGTCAACCACCAGGACCAGCCCGTCCAGGACCTGCAGACAGGCAAAGGTATCGGAGATGAAGTTGTCGTCCCCCGGGGTGTCGGCGAAAAATACCCGGTGCTTTTTCCAGTCGTAGTGGTGAAACGCTGTGCTGATGGTCAGGGTGCGTTTGATTTCCTCCGGCTCGAAATCCAGGACCGAGGTGCCGTCGTCCACCCGGCCCAGGCGGTCGGTGGTCTTGCTGATAAACAGGGCGGCTTCCCCCAACGATGTCTTCCCGGCGCCGCTGTGGGCGACCAGTCCCAGGTTACGAACCTTTTCCAGATTTTTTTCCATGACCCGTCCTTTCATCTTAAATTTTTATAACCCTGCCTCGTAATCGGCAGGATTATAAAATTTTAGATAATAATTAAAAAAAAAGGCTTAGTCAAGATAAAATCTTTTATAATCAGGTAGTTGATAATCCTGAATAAAACATTGCTGGTCCAAAAATGGTGTTGACAAGAGGAAACAAAAGGGTTATATTATTTTTTTATTGTCGCGGGGTGGAGCAGTCCGGTAGCTCGTCGGGCTCATAACCCGAAGGTCGCAGGTTCAAATCCTGCCCCCGCTACCAAAAAGATTGGATAGGGGCCGGCCGATAAGGGGGGCCCCTTTTTTTATGCTCTAACCTCCTGCACCGGCAGGTGCCTGCTCGGAGCGTTATGGTGGTGGGCGAGATTTCGAACAACACCCCCGAAAACCTGCGCTTCATCAAGGTTACCGTTAACTTCTTCAACGGCAGCGGACAATTACTGATTAGAGCTTTTTCGTACACTTTTTTAAGTGAATTGCCGGCCTACTGACCGGTTGACCTGGAGGAGGCCTCCGTGAACTTGAAACGCCTGCTGGCCTGCAAAGTGGTGCTCATTTATCTGGTCAATCCGCCGGAGGAGTTCGCCGGCGGCATTGCCGTCAGTGATCCGGAAGTCGTCGAAAAGGAGGGACGGAAGTTCGTGGCGGGGATTTCACCGGAAGGCCTGAACGATTGGGTCTCGGGCCTGCGGATCAGCGTGGCCTACGACCAGATCGCTCACCTCATCGAATTCGACAGCGAGGAAGAGTTTCTGGAAAGGTCCGAGCAGGCCATGGCCGGATACGGGGGCAAGCCGGTGCATTAGCCGGCCCAGCGGAAATCTTCATTCCGCCTGGTTTGAGTGCAGACCGGCCGGGGCTGTGGGATTACTCCCCTCCGCCGGGACGGGTGCGGGCCGAGGCGGGAAATGGACCGAGACGACCGTTTCACCCGAGGCCCGGCAGTCGGCCGGGGTACGGCAGAAAGAGCAGTCGCTGATCCGGCCCGGGCAGTGGTCGCTGCCCCGGGGGATGTGCCCGCAGCGTTTGGAGGAAAGGGCGATCTGGAAGCCGTAGCGCTCGGAGAGGATCTTCATGCGCAGCAGGTCGGCGCCCTTACCGCCGGCGTTGAAGTCATAGGGCCGCTTGGTGGAATAATCCATGACCTCCCGGGTGGGGAAGAAGCCTTCGAAGATCCGCTTGCGGTCCTCGGCTGCAATGCCCTGGCCGAAATCGTGGATGGCCAGCAGGGAACCGCCATCTTCCTTTTGCACGAGAATTTCCAGACAGCCCTCATCCGGGGTGTTCTCCACGGCATTGCGCAGCAGGCCGTCGAAGACCTTCTGGAATACCTCCGGCGGCAACGAAATAGTGACCTCCGGTTCCAGACGGGTGTTAATCTCCACTTGGCGATGGAGAAAAAGCGGCCGAAGGGCTTCCAGTCGCTCGTGTACAACCTGGTCTAAAAGGATTTCCTTGGAGGGGGCCTCCCGGGGCCCATAAAGGGTTTCGATCCGCTCCCGCAGGCGATCCACCAGTTTCTCGTCTCCGGAAAATTCCCGGGCCGAGGATTCCAGCAGGTCGGCGCACTGATCGAGCAGCAGGGCAAACATCTGTCGGGTGTGGCGCGGTCGGCCGCTGATGATGTCCGACAACTCGTACTGGATTTCCAGGACCCGGTCCAGATTGCGCTTGATGCGCTCCAGGTCGATCTTCAAAGCCTCGGCCTTTTCCCCGGCTAACTTTTGAGTCAGGAGGCGGATGGAGCTGGAGAGAATCGCCGCGGGGGTGATCAGCTCGTGGGACAGATGGTTGATGGCCTTGTCTTTGGCCCGGTTGAGGCTGCTCACCTCCCGGTAAGCCTGTTGCAGTTCCTGAGTCACCCGGGCGTTTTCAATGGAAAGGGACACGGTGCCGGCCACCATGCTCAGCAGTTCCTCGTCCGTCTGGTCGAAGGCCCCGTCTTTCTTGTTAATGGCGCAGAGGGCGCCGATGATCCGGTCGAATGTCTTCAGGGGGACCAGTACCAGATTGCGGGTTTGATAGCCGAGTTTTCGGTCCCGCTCCTCGTGCAGGATCCGCTCCGCTCCGGTCTTGGCGGTATCGTTGATGATGATCGGCTGGCCGGTCTGAATGACTTTCCCGGTGATCAGCTTGTTCAGCGGGAAGCGGGATTCCTTGAACCGTCTGCCCACGGCGGCCTCGTCGAGGGCGGCGCCGGGTATAAACAATTCCTGTCTTTCTTCGTCATGCAGAATGGTGAGAGCCCCTTCGGCATTGAGCAGATGTTTGACCTCGCTGTTGACGTAATCGAGCAGTTCTTCCAGGAAGGGATGGAGCGGCAGCGCCATGCTGATCCGGAGGATGGCTTCGGTGGTCCGAGCCATGCGTTTCTCGCGGGTAACGTCCCGTAGAATCACGATCTGTCCGCCCGGTTCATTGGGAGAGATGGAAAAAATGGCGGCCCGCATGACGATGTCCAGCAAACGTCCGTCCTTGGTCAAGCGCTGGGTTTCGTAACGCTGAATGACCCGATCATCCAGGAGTTTTTTTATGTTCTGTTCCGTTTCATTTTTGAGGTGGCCGGGAACATACGGTATCCTCCGCCCCTCCAACTCCTCGAGGGCCCAGCCGAATATCTCGGTAAAGGCGGGGTTGACATAGGTGACCAATCCGTCCAGGGTAAACACAACCACCGGGTAGGGCTCGAAATCCAGGAGGGCCCGCAGTCGCCGTTCCGATTTCTGCAAGGCCCGTTCGGACTTTTTGCGGTCGGTAACGTCCTGAAGGGTCTCGATGGCCCCGTTTACCCGACCCTGGGAATCGAAAAGGGGCGAGGCCGTGAAAAAGAGCCATTTCCCTCCTTCCGCCAGTCCGGGGAAGAAGTCTTCGGCCTCGTAGGCCCCTTCGATCAAGGCCGATTTCCGGCACTTATCCTGATAGCGCTCAAAAATTTCTTTTTCCGGGGTTTGATCGGCAACAAAATCCGCCAGCGTCGGGCGTGGCGCAGGGTAGAAGGCCCGCCATTGGTTGGAAGTCCCGACCAGGGCGTCGGCGACCAGACCGGTCAATTTTTCGAAGGCTTGATTGCAGTGGGTAATGCGATGGTGTCGGTCGATCACAAAGGCGGCGATGGAAAGGCTTTGGACGATCTGGGTCAAACGGGGCTTGCCCCGGGGCGCTCCGGCCTTGTCTTTTATTATTCCAACGTCCGCTTTCTTCAAAGGGGAGGTCGGCGAAAAATCGGTTTTTTTCATGAGGTCCCGTAAAAAGTTTTTCTTGGGAATGTATTATGAAGCCCGCCCGGAGTCAACGGCTAAGATGGCCCTGTTGTCCTTGGAAGGAAGGAAAATTTTTCCGCCGCAGCCGGTTTTTTCCAACCTTTTGATTTAACAATTTATTTTTTTGTCAAAATTCCGACTAAGCCTGGAGGGAAAACGATACACGATGACATCCTGATGTGGAGGCCCCTGGAGCCTAATTGTTTAAATATTTAATAAAAACAATAAATTAATACAAAAAATCAATAATTGCACGAAAATTGCATAATCATAGTTACAACTTCAAGAGTCGAGAGGAGTTTGTTATGGTTCTGTTTCTCCTGGGCATGGTTTTGGGGTTCTCCCTGGGTTTCATTATGCTGGCCCTCCTGACCAAATCCAAAGAGGCCGACGAAAGGGCTTGCCGGGCCATTGAACAGGCCCCGCGTCTGGCCGAAGAAAACCTGCTGGTCAGCCAATCCTAACCCGGCAGGTTTCCATTAAAATTTGTCCCCTTGGCAGCCGCCCGGTATCGGGGCTGCTCTCCCCCGTTCCTATTCGGGTCCCTCGCGGACCTGAATAGGACCCCCCATTAATACAAAAATTAAGACCGAACATCGAACATCAAACTTCCAACATCGAACAGCGAAATGCGGTAATATATTATTATTGTTATTTTTTTCATGATTCTGGGGTGCTCATCCCGAGCATGGGGGTTTTGTACAAAAATATGAACATCGAACGTCGCATTTAAAAAACGTCCTGGTCGAAGCCCGCCTCAGCGGGGTCCTGATCGTCAAAAAGGATAAGGATAAGCGGCAGGGCGTTTATTGTATCGGCATGTCCAGGACCGGTAGGAGGTCGAGCGGGTGATCGATCAAAAGGCGGGCGCCGCCGGACCTGAGTTCTTCGGCCGGACGAAACCCCCAGAGGACGCCGATGGGAAACATGCCGGCCGCCACGGCGGTCTTCATATCGGTCGGCGTATCGCCCAGGTATAAAAACTGCGCCGGGGCCAACTGCAGGTCCTTGGCAATCTCCAGCGCCCCCGCCGGGTCCGGTTTTTTGGGCTGAGCCGGACGGGCTCCCAGCACCCGATCGAAACGCCAGGAGGCCAGCAGATCGGCCACCATGATCTGGGTAAAGTCATCCACCTTGTTGGAAAGTATGGCCAGTTTAAGGCGCCGGCCGCTGAGCGCGTCGAGCAGTTCGGGGACGCCGGCATAGAGTCGAGTTTTCAGACGCCAGCGCCGGCCGTAGACCTCCCGCATCCGCAACAGAGACTGTTCGATGATCTCCGGGGTTCTGCGCTCCTCCGGGAGCACCCGCCGCACCAGGACCTCCACGCCTTCCCCGACGAAAAATTTGTAGGCCTCCACGGAGTGGGTGGGAAAACCCAGGCCGATCAAAACTTCGTTCATGGAGTCAGCCAGGTCTTCCAGCGTGTCGAGCAGTGTGCCGTCCAGGTCAAACAGTATGCCTTCGTAAGTGGCCATGTCGCTTTTCCTTTATGCTGAACTAAATCGTATCAGCTTATTAAGAAAACGTCAAATTTTGAAGTTGCCAATCAAAATGAGTTGGTTTAAAAAGTAGGGGAAGAAATGTTACTATCGAAGGCGCATTCATCTTTTTGAATGGGGTTCAACCATGGGAGATGTGAGGGAAGTTATTAAAGGGCGGCGCAGCATTCGCAATTACACGGATCAGACCGTGCCGGAGGCCGCCCTGCAGGAAATCCTGGAAGCGGTTCAGTGGTCCCCCTCCTGGGCCAATACCCAGTGCTGGGAAGTGATTGTCGTCAAGAACCTGGAAACCAAAAAAAAATTACAGGGGACCCTGTCTTCGGGCAACCCGGCCACCCGGGCCCTGGTGGAGGCCCCGGTAATCCTGGTGCTGGCCGCGAAGCTGAACAGTTCCGGGTTCTACAAGGGCCAGGTGACCACCAAGCATGGAGACTGGTACCTGTTCGATCTGGGGATCGCCACCCAAAGCATCTGCCTCACGGCCCACCATTTGGGCTTGGGTACGGTGGTGGTGGGGCTGTTCGATCACAACGCCGCCAAGGCGGCCCTGGGTGTTCCCGAGGGGGTCGAGGTGGTGGCCATGCTGCCTCTGGGTTACCCGGCCAAACAGCCGGCGGCCCCGAAGCGCAGGGAGATAGCCGAATTTACACATCAGGAAAAATTTTGAGTTTAAATCCGAAATCCGAAGCACGAAATCCGAAACAAAAAAACAATTTCCGAAATTCAAATGACCGAAACCCTGGCCTGGTTGTTGTTTCGAATTTTGAATTTTGGTAATTTGAATTTGTTTCGGATTTCGGATTTCGAGTTTAGCTTTCAGGGCTATTCGTTTTTCTACTTTTTAAAAAGGTGTTTGATCGCCCCCCAGCCCATCTTGCGCCGCAGTAAGCCCAATTGATCCTGCAGGGGCAGGTTCTTCGGGCATACGTCCTCGCAGCCCAGCAGACCCATGCAGCCGAAAATGCCGTCGTCGGTCCCCACCACTTCGAAATACTCTTTTCCCGAGCGCTGGTCCCGGGGATCGAGCATGAAGCGGGCGATGCGGTTCAGGGCCACGGCCCCCACGAAGTCCGGCCGCATATTGGCCGTCCCGCAGGCGGCCACGCAGCAGCCGCATTCCACGCA